>DATHTZ010000622.1:0-2013 GCA_035462675.1 Nitrospiraceae bacterium
CAGCAGGGGCGCCTGCACAATTTCGTGCGCATTCATCAGACGCTACGCACCACTCCGCAATGGCGGCCGGTGTGACTAAGCGGCTTTGCGAAATCGGTGATGCTGTAGACGTATTAGAGACACCGGAGGCGCGCGTAAGCAAGAAAGGGAGGCCTGCACTTACGACACGGGCTCTTTACCGCCTGCCGACCGCTCGTGATGTCAACGCGACACCCTCTGGGTTCGGAGGCTATTGTTTGTGACCCGGAACAAGATTACTGGCGGGCCTCCCCACAGTCATCTATTTGGCGGGAAACCTTTTGCAAGGGGGTCGCATTAATTAAAAGGAAAATATAGGTAAGTAATGCTGATGTAGAAGCCGATTGCCGCGGTCGTCGAAAATGCGGCCCATCAGGATGGCGGGGGAGTCGTTGAGGCGCACCCGCCGTGCCCGAACGTTCTCTGCGAGCTTCGCTCTTCCGGGCCGGCGCCACATGAATCTCGATGACTATGAATGGCTTCACACCTCAAGGTTCCCCTCATTTTTTGAGGGGATGCGGCAATAAAAGAATCGTGGATGCGGAATTTCTTTGCGAAAAGAATCGAGGGCGGGCGATCAGATGGGAACAAGTGCATGATGTGCAGCAAAAGATTGAATACAGACTGAAAGAATAAGAGTCTTCCCCCCGCCGATGTCACACGGCGGGAGAAACCGATGGCCGCTCGCAATAGAAAAGCTGAATTCGAATACACCCGCAATTTCATCGATGCTTTGTTTGCCGAAGATATGCATGCGAAACGGGTTTACTCCCTGGCGAATGCGACGCTGGGCGTAATGACCAGTGCTTCCTTGGCCGTCAGCACCATTGGGCATGGGTTGGCTTTGGCGCGGGGACGATTGAACAAGCATGCGATTAAACAGGTGGACCGGCTGCTGTCGAACCCGGGGATTGATGTGAGAGAATCGTTTATGCGCTGGGTTCCTTACATGTTGGGCGCACGGAAGTGTGTCGAGTTTGCCATGGACTGGACGGACTTCGATGCCGATAACCAGGCAACGATCATGTTGTCTCTCATCACCCGGCATGGGCGCACGACGCCGCTGGTGTGGTTGAGCGTTGACAAAGCGACCCTGAAGGACAACCGGAACCGCTATGAATATCAGGTGTTGGTGTGGTTGGCCGAAGCGATCCCGGCCGACGTCAAGGTCCTGATTGTGGCCGACCGAGGGTTTGGCGATCACAAGCTGTATAAGGTGCTGACGGAGGATTTGAAGTTCGATTATCTCATTCGTTTCCGCGGGAATATCAAGGTGACAGCCGTGGATGGTGAAACCCGGATGGCCGTCGACTGGGTTGGGCAGGGAGGACGAACGCGCATCTTACGCGGCGCTGCCGTAACGGCCGAAGGCTATCCTGTGGGGGCTGTTGTTTGCGTTCAGGCCAAGGACATGAAACAGCCTTGGTGCCTGGCGACAAGCCTGAGCGATGAAAAGGCCGGGAGCCTGCTAAAAAAATATGCCAAACGCTGGGGCATAGAATGCAGCTTCCGTGACACCAAGGATCCGCACTTTGGCATGGGCATGGCACAGATCCGCATCAACTCGCCGGAACGGCGCGATCGTTTGTGGCTGCTCAATGCTCTGGCGGCGGCTCTTCTGACGTTGCTCGGCGCCGCTGGCGAAGCTCTCGGTTTCGACAAACATCTCAAAGCCAGCACCACCAAGCGGCGAACACATTCCCTGTTCCGTCAGGGCTGCATGCATTACCAACTCATTCCAACCATGCAGAAGTCTCGATTGCGGCCGCTCATGGAAAAATTCGACCAGCTCCTGCGCGAGCAACCGCTTTTCGCCGATATTTACTGGCTCATTTGAAATGAGGGGAATCGTGAGGTGCTCGGATACATCTTGGCGTTGCTTCTGCTCGTCGGCAGCTACTACATGAGCTGGAGCGTTATTGTCTTGCCGGTATGGATTCTCCTGATCAGTATTCATATTTTGATCGATAATCTGCGCCCGCGCAGGCAAGTTTC
>DATHTZ010000623.1:0-2118 GCA_035462675.1 Nitrospiraceae bacterium
GGGTCGCACCGTATATGAAAAGCAGCCGAATCGCCAGGGGCAATACGGAGGATCAGGGAATCGCCACAATCGGTGCTTGTTTGAGCCAAGATATTCGTAACAGTGCACGCTTCAATCAAGCCATGATCACATCCATCGGTAAGACCCAGGCCAAAGCTCACACGCAGGTCATGAAAGTTTCTGCTCTCCCTTACAACGGGAAGAAAAAAGTCCTCACGATACGAAGGATTCCGCCGGAGATCGGAAACTCAGCGCGCTATAAGACCGCCACAATCATCGGACCGGTTCAGGAAATCCAGAAGTCCATTCTGCCCGATGAGCGCAGCGTGAATCAGGCCGTTGCCACGCTACCCTTCACATTGGAATCCCCCTCCCTGTCAGGAGGTCAGCCGTTCGTTTCCGTGAACCCATTCCAGAGTACTCTGCAACTGTCTGGCAACGAGTCCCTCCGTATGAACCTGACGACGGCGCAGGCGGTGGATAACAGAACCTGTGTAAGCGGATGTCCATAAAGGACGCACTAGTCGAATCGGTCACGGCGACCATTGTTCGGCACAAGGATACGACCGACAAATGCCAGGAGGAAACGATATGCCCTGTGAACGGTGTGGTGGATTGATGGTCGTCGACACTGTTTGTGATCTCATGGAGGAAGAATCCCGCAGGGGGATCGATACGACACGGTGCCTGAACTGCGGAAACTTTGAGGACACGATCATTCGTGCCAACAGAGGTATTTCCCGTTTGCCAAAACATGCCGAACCACACACAGTGGGAGCCAGAAGACTGAGCACTATTCAGCCTGGCGCGTTGGAGCGACCCATACAAACCGATGGTATCATCGCGGAGAATCCCCGCGGTCGTGCCCCTCGTCTTCCTGTAGGGATCCCTTCCGCCAAAACACGGAGGCTCGAACCTGCACACATTGATCAACCTACCCAGATCGTACAGACCCCAAGGAGGTCCTCATGAGTATCGCACAGTCGTTTCTGTGGGGACTTGTGTCGGCAGGTGGAGAGGGAGTGCGACTGAAAGAGTTCGTCCTCAAATGCGTCGGCACTGAAGTCCCGAAACTATTCTATCCGTCAGCAGGATCAGCACATCGCCACGTGGCTGTTCCTTGGTGAATCAATAATCAAAGAAGGAGGTGCATATGGCTCATCTGACTGTTGAAACCCTGTTGACTCAGACAGCGGATGAGGTAGGTGATGCCAAGGATATAAACCAAACGGACAACGCTCTTAGGGAGTTTGGGAAATGTGCCGTGGCCTTGCGCGATGTGCTGTATCAAGACAGGCCATTAAATGAGGAGGAATTCTTGTTCATGGACAACCATTTCCAAACCTTACAGATGGCCTACCTCCGGTGGAAACGGAAGCATACTTGGCCGACAGACTTCCACTGAATGAGGCGTCTGACTACACGAATGCCCCTTAATGGGAACGCGCGGATTGATGCGCCCAATCCCCGCTCACAGGTCTGCACCTCCAGCAGCGCGCTTTTGAGATTGGTGCTGGGGATACGAACCATGTACGAAAGAAGGAGGCCGTATGGATGGGTATGGAAAACGAATCCTAGTGATTGGCGATGACGCTGGATGCCGAGCGCTCTTGGAGGCCCGGTTGGAGCAAGAAGGATATGCCGTGCAAACGGCCTGTGATGGTGTGGCAGGAGCAGATGAGATGCGGAAACGACGCTTTAAGGCCGTCGTCGCGGATGGTCATATGCCCGGACTCGGCGGCATCGAGTTCGCTGAATTCTGCAGGGTCGCGTGGCCTGATACTCCAGTTATTCTCCTTTCTAGTGACCGCAACTACGTGACGGATAGCGTGGGTGAAGTCGACTCGGCAGCCAGTGTCGGTAAACCATATGAACTGGTCATGCTGCTGAGTGTGCTGCGTACAGCCACTCAAACGGGCTCGACCGAGCGGGCCACCTTCTCCACGGCTCAGATGGGACACTGAGGGGCGTGCGCCCGGCAATACAGACCTTTCGCCCACGCATCCTACTTGACACAGAGGAGCACACGATGGATGGCCGAGGCAAAAAACCTTGTTGCAGAAAATTACGTGAGCAATTGGAACCTGCTGGCATGTCTGCTCGAACAAGCACAGTACG
>DATHTZ010000624.1:0-16348 GCA_035462675.1 Nitrospiraceae bacterium
AAGTCCGGCGAGCCGTTCTGCAGGACCGAGCAAGGCATACCCGGCAAAGATGACAAATAGCATGACTTGGGGCCAGGCGGCTATGAGCATGAGCGCCAAAATTCCCCACACGAGATAGGTAATGTGCTGACCGCCACGGAACTTCATATCTTTAAAGCTCCGATACTTGATGGTGCTCACCATCAAGAACGAAAGGGTCAGCGTAATAATCAGGACTAGGAGGGGCTTCACTTCCGTTCCAATCCTGACGCTATAGTGATCGAAAATCACGAGCGATGCCACAACCCCTGCCGCGGCAGGAATAGCCAACCCGGTAAAATACTTGCCATCCGGCACGGACACAGTCGAATTAAACCGAGCCAATCGAACCGCACCCATCGCCACATACGCGAACATCACCGCCATACCGAACATACCCTGTCCGCTCAGCGCCCAGGAATAAATCAAGAGGCCCGGAGCAACCCCGAACGACACCACGTCGGACAACGAGTCATATTCAAAGCCGAAATGGCTGGTACTGTTCGTCAACCGCGCGGACTTTCCATCGAGCACATCGAAGACCATCGCCACCAGGATGGCGACCGCTGCGACCATGTAGTCTGCATTGAACACGGACAGCATCGAAAACACACCGCACAAGAGATTCCCTGTCGTAAAAAGATTCGGAATCAAATGCATGGCGGCTTTACGCCGCTTCCCATCTCTTCCGAAGGATTGGCGAAGTCCGATGGTTTTCATGGTAATTCTCCCAGGATGGTTTCCCCACCTTTCACTCGATCGCCGACTGCAACTTTTATAGCCGTCCCGATAGGAAGAAACGTATCCATCCGCGACCCAAATCGAATCAAGCCGAATCGTTCACCACGCACCGCCCGATCTCTGGGCGAGACCCAACAGACAATCCGTCTGGCAATCAACCCGGCTACCTGCACACACAGTACTTTCGCACCCTCCACCGTCCGAATCATCAGGGCATTTTGCTCGTTCCTCAACGTCGCATCCGGCTTGTTGGCGACCAGAAACAAGCCTGGTTGGTACTGCACATCCTCGATGACCCCTTCACAGGGAATCCGATTGATATGCACATCGAATACGTTCAAAAAGATGCTGATCCTAATACTACGATCCTTGATGAATCGGGATTCGAACTCCTCTTCGATGGCGATCACTTTTCCGTCACCAGACGCCAGGACGAGACGCGGCCCCTGAGGGATCACTCGGGATGGATTGCGAAAGAACCAAGAGACAAAGAGCGCCAGGATCGCCGCTCCGACCGCCGCAATGATCCAACCCAACCATCCTGCCAGCAGTGTAACGCCGACAGCCGCCCCGATGAAGGGAATTCCCTCTTTGGCAAACGGGATGCCGATGGCACGATCCGCCACAGAGTCGCCTCAGGTTATTCAGGAAGGATGTTCAACCCGACGATCATTCTCATCCGCCCAGCCTGGACACGCTGAGACTCTTCTAATTCCAGGCAAGACCGCAGCGAGCGAAAACGACGTTGGAAGTCGGTTTCAAACTCCTGCTAGTTTTTATTCTTATCGACCAGTTGGTCCTTTTTCAACCAGGGCATCATCGCGCGCAGCCGACCCCCGACCTCTTCGATAGGATGGGCTTCACCTTTAGCCAGCAACGCGTTGTAGACCGGACGATTCGCTTGATTCTCTAGTACCCACTCTTTGGCAAACTGGCCCTGCTGAATTTCGCTCAAAATTTTCTTCATCTCCTGCTTTGTTTGCTCCGTCACAATTCGAGGGCCGCGAGTGATATCACCATACTTGGCCGTCGTACTGATGGAATACCGCATGTTGGCGATACCGCCCTGATAGATCAAATCCACAATCAATTTTACTTCATGCAGGCATTCGAAATAGGCCATCTCCGGAGAGTAGCCGGCTTCCACGAGGGTCTCGTACCCGGCCTGAATGAGAGCCGTGAGTCCTCCGCAGAGCACGACTTGCTCACCGAAAAGATCCGTCTCGGTTTCTTCCCGAAAATTCGTTTCGATCACACCAGCCCGTCCGCCCCCAATCGCACTGGCATAGGCAAGGCCCAGCTGCTTGGTCGTTCCGCTCGGATCCTGATGGATCGCAAGCAAACACGGCACCCCGCTGCCTTTCGTATATTCTGATCGCACGAGATGGCCCGGCCCTTTAGGAGCGACCATGAACACATTGATAGTGGGCGGCGGCACGATTTGTCCGAAATGAATGTTGAACCCATGGCCAAACGCGAGATAGGAGCCCGGCTTCAGATTCGAGGCGATGTCTTGCCGATAGATGGCCGCTTGCGCTTCGTCGGGCGCGAGAATCATGACGACATCAGATGCCTTAACGGCATCGGCCACCGGCATGACTTTCAGTCCGCTTTGCTCCGCCTTCTTCCATGAGGCGCCTTCGCGCAGGCCAATGACCACGCTCACGCCGCTCTCCTTCATGTTGAGCGCATGGGCGTGGCCCTGACTGCCGTAACCGATCACCGCAACTTTCTTATTCCGGATCTGTTGAATGTCGGCATCCTTGTCGTAGTAGATCTTCATCCATCGCTCCTAGGGGTAAAAACCGTGTTAAGACACCGATTGGGCGTTGAGCTCGAAGTGACGCCTATTCGCGGGCAATCTTTTTCGCCGGCACGTCAGTCGACCGCATCGACTCGCGGGCAACCGCAACCCGGCCGGTTCGTGTAAGCTCCTTGATGCCGAGGGGCTGCAGCAAGTTGATGATTGCTTGGATTTTTCGGGGGTCTCCGGTCACCTCGATAGTGTACGTCGCCGGCGTGGAATCGATGACGTTGGCCCGAAAAATATCGGCGATCCGCAACGCTTCCGCGCGATCTTCCTGCCTCGTATGCACCTTAATGAGGGCCGTCTCCCGCGAGACAAAATCGCTCTCGTTTAGATCCACGACCTTAATGACATCGATGAGTTTATTGAGCTGTTTCACGATCTGCTCGATGATCCGTTCGTCGCCGGACGTGACAATGGTCATCTGCGACATGGATGGATCGAGCGTCGGCGCCACAGAGAGACTTTCAATATTGAACCCGCGACCGCTGAACAGGCCGGCGATGCGAGACAACGAACCGAACTTATTCTCGACGGTCACCGAAATAATGTGTTCCATGCCCCGCGCAACTCCTGACGCCGTCGGTTAAGCTGTGAGGATCGTGTCTGAATCTTTCGGAGCCACCTGTCCCGCTCCAGACTGCTTATCTTTCAAAGCCGGTGGATCCTCCAAAATCATCTCATGGTTGCAGCCACCGGCGGGAATCATGGGATAGACATTTTCATACGGATACGTCGGAACATCGACGATGACTGGTTTATTCACCGCGATCGCTTCCTTGAGGACGTCATCGATCTCGGATGGCTTGCCCGCCCTGAGCCCGACTGCTCCGTACGCTTCTGCCAACTTGACAAAGTCCGGCGTCGTCTCCAGATAGCTCGAGGCATACCGACCTTCGTAAAAGAGGTCCTGCCACTGACGGACCATCCCGTGGAATCGGTTGTTCAAAATGATGATCTTCACCGGCAGTTTATGCACCACCGCCGTCGCCATTTCTTGCATATTCATCTGAATGCTACCGTCGCCTGCGATGCAAAGAACCAATCGACCTGGAAACGCTGCCTGCGCCCCCATGGCGGCGGGAAATCCGAATCCCATGGTCCCAAGTCCCCCTGAGGTTAACCATCGATTCGGCTTCGCTAATTTAAAGTACTGGGCCGCCCACATCTGGTGCTGCCCAACATCGGTCGACACAATTGGATCCCGATCTTTCGTGAGGTCATAGAGCCGCCGTATGACATGTTGCGGTTTGATCGGCCCATCTGCTTCCTGCTGATAGACGAGAGGATTCGCCTGTTGCCATTCTCGAATCTGATTCCACCAAGGCTTGCGCAATTCCCGTTGATCGCCATTCACCGTGGCACGAAGAATCTGAATCAACTCACGGAGCACCATCTTGCAATCTCCGACGATGGGGATATCCACATTGACATTCTTCCGAATCGAGGTCGGATCGATATCGATATGGATAACCTTGGCGTACGGGCAAAACTCGGAAACCTTTCCGGTGACACGATCGTCAAACCGTGCCCCGATGGCCACGACAAGATCGGAATAGTGCATGGCCATATTCGCCCAATAGGTGCCGTGCATACCCAACATGCCCATGGACTGGGGATGCTCGCCAGGGAAGGCCCCAAGCCCCATCAAGGTCATGTCGACCGGCATATGAGTGAGTTCAGCCAATTCCATCAATTCTTGCGACGCACCAGAGAAGATGACTCCACCGCCCACGTACAGCACCGGCTTTTTGGCCTTCGTCATGGCCTCGGCCGCTTGCTTGATCTGCCACTTATTCCCTTCATACACTGGATTATAGCTACGGATAGAGATGGAACTCGGATAGATAAATTCCGCCTTCTCCATAGACACGTCTTTCGGAATATCTACCAGCACAGGGCCTGGGCGCCCTGTCGTCGCAATATAGAACGCTTCTTTGATCGTGACCGCGAGGTCTTTCACATCTTTCACCAGGAAGTTGTATTTGGTGCAAGGACGACTCAATCCCACATTATCCGCTTCCTGAAACGCGTCATTCCCAATCAAGCTGGTGGGAACTTGTCCGCTAAAACAGACCAGTGGCACGGAATCCATGTAGGCATCCGCTAACGCCGTGATGACGTTGGTCATGCCGGGGCCAGAGGTCACAAGGCAGACGCCAGCTTTACCGGTCGCCTTGGCATAGCCTTCTGCCATATGGCCCGCTCCCTGCTCATGGCGAGTCAGGACCACTTCAATATCCTTCTGCTGATGAAGCATATCGAAAATCTTCAGAACGACACCACCAGGAAGCGCAAAAATTGTCTTGACGCCTTCCCGTTTGAGGCATTCGATGAGAATCTCAGCACCTGTGAGCTTCATAAACAGACCCTCCCTCCATCCCGCCCGTGAGAACTTGGCAGAGGAGTCAGCACAAAATAAGCTACACTATAGCTCGTCCAGTATAGACTGGACACCTCCCCTACGATTACTCAGAACGTTCTGAAAAATCAGGGAGAATGATTGATGATCCTATCACCACGTATTTCCACCAGTCAATAGTAGGGCAAGTCTTGGATCCTCCTCCTCTGACAGGCTGTCTCTCCACATGATACGCTCCAGGGTCTAACTCATTGGCTCGGGGTGTGGATCCATGAACATGCCTATCCGTGTAACCATCCTGTCTCGTGAAGACTGCCATCTCTGCGATGTCGTCTACCGAATTGCCACGCATCTACAGTTGGAACTCCACATCGAAACGAGCAAAGTGTATATCGACGGTAACAGCGTCTTGACGAAGCGCTATGGGACAAGGATTCCCGTCGTCCTGATTGAGGAGATCGAGCACTTCGCAGGAAATATGACAGAAGAGGAGCTGCGCCGAGCGATAAAAAAGCGCGGTGGAGAAAACCGATAAGCCGGATTCTGTCCCGCCTGGAATATGCTCCCAAACAGGGGTGATCATTTCTCTGGGATTCGAGTTACCTCGAACCTCAAGCGACCTACCCGAAGACCTCAGCCGGGCCAGCTGGTCGCCGACTTTCCAAAAGAAAGCCGGCAGGTGTCTTCCTATTTGGCCTTGCATCGGGCGACGCTTACCGTGCCGGTGATGTCACCACCACCGCGGTGGGCTCTTACTCCACCGTTTCACCCTTACCTGAGCCAGGGCGACCGGATTAGAATCTCGTCACCTTGGCCATCGGCGGTCCTTCTCTGTGGTGCTGGTGTCGGATCGCTCCGCCTGGGAATTACCCAGCGCCCTGCCCATGAAGTCCGGACTTTCCTCTCGCAGCTATGCGAGCGATCACCCAGTCTTCTCCCTCGCGCCAAAACACTATAGGACTGGAGCACCGCGTTTTCAAGGGCGCACCACAAATATAGCTTCCATCTACTGAACGGATGGCAACAACGCCCCAGACACCGGCTGCTTGGCCTGGTAAATAGCCATGGCCTCAGGCATCCACTTTTTCAGCTGGTCGATACGGGTCTCGTGGCTTGGGTGCGTGGACATAAATTCTGATGGCCCGCCGCCACCGGACATCTTCCCCATCCGATCCCACAGGGCTATCGACTCGCGCGGGTCATAGCCGGCATCAGCCGCGAGCAGAATCCCGATATAGTCCGCTTCCGATTCATGCTTCCGACTAAAGGGCAGCAACACGCCCACCTTGGCGCCGACACCAAGCGCCGCCATCGTCGCTTGCCCCAGCATCCCGCCTCCGCCTGCCGCCCCGGCTGCCGAGCCGATGACCTGAAGCCCGGTATTCGTCAGTTGGCCTTGGCTCATCCGTTCCGCACCATGACGTGCCAGCGCATGGACGACTTCATGCCCCATGACAGCAGCGAGGCCTGCCTCCGTCTTGGCCATGGGAAAGATGCCGGTATACACCGCCATCTTTCCGCCAGGCAGCGCAAAGGCATTCGCCGTCTTGTCATCCTTGATGACCGTCACTTCCCACTGAAACTGCTGCGCCATTTCGGCATACTTCGACCGCTTCGCAGCCTCGACGATCCGAGCCGCGACTCTTTTCACTGGCTCGATCTCGCGAGGATCTTGAGACGGTCGCATTTTGGGATCGCTTCTCACCTGATCATAGGCCTGCGCACCCATTTGCATTTCTTGCGATACAGAGGTTATGAGCAACTGCGACCGTCCGGTGTAAGGATTGGTTTCGCACCCCACCAGCGAGACGAGCGCCACACTTATCACCAATACGAACGCCGACCGTGAACGCTGTTTCACTGTGCACATCGAACGACCTCCCCTTTTCGATCCGACTCTGTCAATTCGACGAAATTGACCGCCCCAGATCGGTCTGTTAGATTACCGCCCCGCTCTGAGATTTTCTACTAGGGCCGTTATCCGTGACCGACAAGACACCATATACCCCCATCGAACGCATCGGCATCGATGAATCCGGCAAGGGAGACTATTTTGGCCCCCTGGTCATCGCAGCTGTCTTCGTCGACGCCACCACACAGGGCGAACTGATTCTCATGCAGGTCCGGGACAGCAAGAAAATATCAGACGGCCGTATTCTCGATATGGCACCTGATATCCGAATTATTTGTCCCCACAGCATTATTGCGATCGGCCCGCAACGATACAACGAACTATACGCGAAGATCCGAAACTTAAATCGCCTGCTGGCATGGGGACATGCCAAGGCTCTGGAGACCTTACTGAAAAAGGTTTCATGCGGGCGCGCGATCGCTGATCAGTTTGGCGACGAGCGATTGATTCTGAATGCATTACAGGAGAAGGGGCGCACGATCGTATTAGAACAACGGCATAAGGCCGAATCCGATCTGGCGGTGGCCGCCGCCTCTATCTTGGCCCGCGCGGAATTCCTCCTCCGATTGAAACGCCTCTCGGATGAGATCGGCACAACGTTGCCCAAAGGGGCCTCGCCTGCCGTCGAACTGGCCGGACGCATGATCGTGAAAAAGCATGGGAAGGAACGACTGGGGTCAGTCGCCAAACTGCATTTCAAAACGACACAGGCCGTGTTGGGAAAAACAGACTAAACCGACTCGCCGATCTCAAGGATCGAGGTCTTATCGAGATCGGAGCGAGGCGTGGACTCGACAGGAATTTGCCCATCCCAGTAGAGCATCCGACGGCAATAGGGGCAGGTGTGAAGATCTTGCGCACGTTTGACCTCTGAAATCAGTTGCGGAGGAAGCTGCAGACGGCATCCGGAACAGATCCCCTCCTTGACTTCAGCGAGCGCGTGATCCTTGCGCGAAGCTTTGATCGAGTTATAGCGACTGAGCAACCCCTTTTCGACATGAGCCGAACGGATTTGCTGCTGCGCTTCGAGATCGGCCAGTTCCGTTGAGAGTCTGTGCTCCAGTTCGTCGAGTGCCTGCTTTTCCTGCGTAAAGGTTTTTTCGATGGTGCTGAGCTTCTCTTGCGCTTCTTTCGCCGCCCGCTGCAGTTGCTCGACCTGCTCCATACACAACAGGATCTTCTCTTCGATGTCCCCTTTCTTCTTGTTGGCCACCTCGATCTCGAACAGATGAGCCTGGTATTCCTTGTTGGATTTCAACTCGGACAACCGCGATTTCATTTTCTCAGTGTGGGCTTCATGCGCCTCAAGGTCGTGTTCGTGCGACCGCCGTTCTTTGACGAGCACTTCCACAGACGCACTGGTCTGTTGATGTAGCTGCCGAGCCTCTCGAAGCGGGACGTCAACCACTTGGAGTCGCTCTGGGATTTTCCGGCGCTGATCCTTGATCTCCGCGATGCGGAGATCCAACTTCTGCAGCTCGATAAGGGGAGAAAGGTTCTGGTTCAACGCACTCCTAAATCACTGCTGTTCTAAACAACGAACTCGACCGATAAATTCCGCAGCCACGCTGGTGGGCCCACTAGGACTTGAACCTAGGACCAGCTGATTATGAGTCAGCCGCTCTAACCACCTGAGCTATGGGCCCGATCAGGCGGATGACTCTTTCATGCCTGCCCCGCAGACACGCACAGCCAATTTTAGGCTGCCCAGGGAGGGGAGTCAAATCCCGAAGGGAACGCTCCATGGCGCATCACAGACTTTCAACGAAGCTGCGTAGCTTCTTGCTCCGGCTCGGATGACGCAGCTTGCGCAAGGCCTTGGCTTCAATCTGCCGGATACGTTCACGGGTCACTTCAAAATCTTGACCGACTTCTTCGAGGGTATGGTCGGTCGCTTCGCCGATGCCGAACCGCTTCCGCAACACTTTCTCTTCCCGTGGCGTAAGGGTTTCCAGTGCGCTGTTGATCTGACGCTGGAGGTCGTACCGGATCGCCGCCTCCAGAGGAGACACCGCCTTCTTGTCCTCGATAAAGTCGCCCAAATGGCTGTCTTCTTCCTCGCCAATCGGGGTCTCTAGAGAAATCGGTTCGCGTGCAATTTTTAAAATCTTCCGCACTTTGTCAAGCGGCAGATCCATGCGCTCGGCAATTTCTTCCGGTGTCGGTTCGCGTCCGAGTTTCTGGACCAAATGACGGGAGGTTCGGATCAGCTTGTTGATCGTCTCGATCATATGCACGGGGATACGGATCGTCCGGGCTTGGTCGGCAATCGCGCGGGTAATCGCCTGGCGGATCCACCAAGTCGCATAGGTGCTGAACTTGTAGCCACGCTTGTACTCGAACTTATCGACGGCCTTCATCAGGCCGATATTACCTTCCTGGATCAAGTCGAGAAATTGGAGACCGCGGTTCGTGTACTTCTTGGCGATACTCACGACGAGACGAAGGTTCGCCTCAACCAACTCGGCTTTCCCGCGCTTAACCTTATCCTCCGCCACATCCAGATGCTTGACCGCATCTTTAATCTCTTCCGCGGATACGAGGGCCTCTTCAGTCTCGAGTGTTCGAATCCGGCCCTTCGCCCCCTGATACACCTTTCTAATCTCGTTGAGCGCCTCCTCCGAGCAGCTCGTTTTGCGTTTGACGGCGAGGAAGTCTTTCCGCTCCCGGCAGAGCCTCTTGAGGGCCTCAGCGCCGGCCTCACCGCTGATCCCAAGCCGCCGCTGGCAACTGACGATCTCCCGCTCAGCCGTCCGGATCTGAATTGCCAACTCCCGCACACGTTGCACCATTCGATCCTTCAGTACGCCATGGAGGTTGACGGACTCCATCTTCTCTACGACCTGATCGCGAATCGTATCGATCTGTTTCTTGATCTTCTTCTGCTTCGCGGGATCGCTGTTGGCATACCGAGCCACTTCATAGAGACTCTTGAGCGAGGTCGAGATTTTCCTGACAGAATTCAGCCCTTCGAGCGTCTTTACCCGGAGCTCCTCATAGTCCCGCTGGATTTGTTCTTCCTCAAACTCCTCCTCCGTCTCGACGATCGGGACGATCTCACGCACATCGATGGTCCCGTTCTTGAGCTGATCGTACAGGGCGAGGACAAACTCAATCGTCATCGGCATCCCATAGATGACCGAGGCAATATCCTTCTTCCCCTCTTCGATGCGTTTCGCGATCTCGATTTCCCCTTCACGACTCAACAACGCCACACTTCCCATCTCTTTGAGATAGAGTCGGACCGGGTCGTCGGTCCGGCTGAGTGCGCCGGGAGTTAAATCGATCTCTTTCTCTTCTTTTTCTTCCTTCTCATTCTCCTCCCCTGATCCGACACCGGCTTCGACCTCGACATCCTCGGCATCCTCACCTGACTCTTCTATGTCCCGGGCTTTCCTGATCCGCTCTCCCTCAGGCGCATCGACAATCTCGATGTCCATTTCGCCGAACATCGTCATGATGCTGCCAAACTGCTCGGAGGACACCACTTCAGCAGGCAACGTGCTATTCAGCTCGTCGTATGTCAAAAAGCCCTTCTCTTTCCCCATCGAGATCAGCTTCTTCACTTCGCCGAGCAACTCTGGTTTGGCCATGACTACTCCTTCACTAAAGACAATATTCCAGTAGAAGGCCGACCGGCCTTTTGCATTCGTAATTCATTCACCTGTGCATTCAATATCCGCGCATCCTCCGCACGACCTTCCCGTTCGGCGGCCTTCAGTCGTGCAATCAAATCTCGAAGCACAGCCTCAGCTCGCTTCCGGTCCAATGTCTCTAAACAACCTGCGACATGAGCTTTCATGTCGTCAAAATGGTCTTCCCGCATGGACAGCTCAGTTGCCAGCGACCCACAATCCGGGTGATCCACCACCGCATCCAACAGCAACCTGAGCCCGACTCGGCCCTCTCGATCTAGGTGATTCAATGCCGCCTCGACGAGAGACCGACAGGACGGAACCGAGAAGGCCTCGGGCCGCAGTCGTTGCACATCGGCGGGCGTCAGATGCCCATGCAACAGCAAATACACCAGATCCCGCTCTTCGCTCACACCCTTGAAGGTCGTCGATATGGGGCCGACCGATTGAGCGGCCGCTGGCCGACGTCCCTCCGACTGTACCAGCGCCGGATACCGTTCGATCAACCGTTGCTGGCTGACCCCCAGCCGTTCGGCCACCACACGAATCCGTTCTTCTCGTTCGATTGGATGTTCGCTCTTTTGCAGAATCCTCAGCACATCATCCACGCTGCGGATACGCCCTTCGATCGTACTGGACTCCGCTGTGCTCAAACGATGTTCGAGGGCAAAATCCAACAGGCTCGGAGCCTGCTCTTCCAACCGAGTAAAGGCCTCCAGCCCTTCCTTCCGCACATAGGTATCGGGGTCCTCGCCAGCCGGTAAGCTCACGACTTTCACGCCGAGCCCGCTGTTCACAAACAGATCGAGTCCTCGCAGAGCGGCATGGACCCCGGCCTGATCCGGGTCGAACAGCAGCACGACCTTCGAGGCAAACCGTCTCAACACCTGAATATGCTCAGACGTCAAGGCCGTCCCTAACGTGGCAACCGTGTGAGTCAGCCCGGCCTGATGAAGCGCGACTGCATCAAAATACCCCTCCACCACAATCACGGTCTTCAGCCGAGCGACTGCTTCCCGCGCAAGATCCAGTGCGTAGAGCGTCTGCCCCTTCTTGAACAAGGGAGTATCCGGCGAATTCAGATATTTCGGAGTCCCCTCGCCGAGGATACGCCCTCCAAACCCGACGACCCGCTTACGCAGATCCGTGATAGGGAACATCACGCGGGCGCGAAAACGATCATAGGCCCCGGACGCATGCTCGCGTGCCACCGTCAACCCGGCCGTGGCCAAATCGCTCTGCGCAATGCCCTGCTTGCTCAGCGCCTTAATGAGCCCATCCCACTCAGCAGGCGCACAACCGATTTCAAATCGTTCGATCGTCCCAGCCTGAATGCCCCGGCTGACCAGATAGTCTCGCGCCGTCGCACCGGTCACCCCATCCCGCAAATTCTGCTGAAACCACGCCGTGACCGCCCGATTGAGTGGCTCAAGACGACTCGCCTGCGCTGCCTGAGGCCCCGCGCTTGGCCCACTGTCCGGCACGTCAATCCCGAATTTCTGTCCGAGCTCACGGACCGTCTCAGGAAAATTCGCGCCGGTGATCCGCATCAGAAACGTAAACACGTTGCCGCCCGCACCGCATCCGAAACAATGAAAAATCTGGCGGGAAGGACTGACCGTAAACGAGGGCGATTTTTCCTGATGGAAAGGACAGAGCCCCTTCAGGTTCTGGCCGGCCCGAGTCAGGCTGACGTGATGTCCAACGACCTCGACGATATCGACCCGATCCCTGACTTGATTGATCACATCTTCAGAAATCAGACCTCGGCCCACGGGAGTCGCGGCTCCTATTCTCCTCACCTGAAACCGGTGAGAACGATAACTGCAAATGGTCGTAAAATAGACCGGTCAGGGTAACAGACGGGAAAGAAATCTGTCAACGTGGCGAGGAGCCCTGCACAATGTTAAAAAGTTCATCCAGCAAGGCCGCCAAGGAGTGAGGACCCCGAGGCGTACGCGGGCAGGGTACGTTGAGGGGTTAGAACGACTGAGCACGAAGCTGGCGGGCCTTTTCAACATCGTGTTCAGCCGGGGGGCCAAGCCATATGTCGTCCGCCCAGCACATGGAGATGAAGGTGAAACACGGTCTGGCCGCCATGCGCACCCGTATTGACGACAAGGCGGTATCCGGCATCGGCAACCCTCTTCAATTTCGCAAGCTTGTTGCCGGCCAGTATCAAATGCCCGAGTAGCCCGACATCCGAATCTTGCAGTTCAGCTATCGAGGCCACATGTTTTCTGGGAATGACCAGCGTATGCGTCGGCGCTTGGGGATTGATATCGTCGAACGCGACAACCAAATCGTCCTCATAGACGAGCGCTGCGGGAATGGTCCTTTCGACAATCTTACAAAAGATGCAGTCGCTCATGAGGTGGGTCCTTTTCTCAAGCCAGATTTTCCAAATCGTGCCGCCAGTTCCTGATAGATCTCCTGCGGCGTGATGCCGTGGTACCCTAGCGCCACCAAGGTATGGAACAGCAGATCCGCCGTTTCATACACGATCTCGTCCTTCTTTCCACCCTTCCCAGCAATCACCACCTCGCCGGCTTCCTCGACAACTTTCTTCAGGATACGATCCACACCGCTTTCAAGCAGTGTGGAGGTGTAGGAGTCGCTCGAAGGCTGGCGCTTCCGCTCTTGGATCATCTGATACAGACGTTCGAGAATTCCTCCCCAGGACTCGAACGTCTTCGTCTCCGGCGAATCCAGACGGGAAAAGAAGCAGGCCCGCTCCCCCGTGTGACACGTCGGGCCAACCGGCTCGACCTTCACGAGAAGGGCATCGCCATCACAATCTAGGAACAGATCCTTGAGCTGCAGCCTGTGACCGGAAGTCTCACCTTTCTCCCATAACGTTTGACGCGACCGACTCCAGAAATGCACAGACTTCGTCTCGACGGTCCTTTGCAATGCCTCCTGGTTCATGAAGGCTACCATCAGGACTGTGCCATCCTGCCAATCCTGCACGACGACCGGAATCAGGCCTTGTGCATCGAATTTCAATCGCCCCAGATCCATTATCGAACCGCCACTCCCTTCTGACGAAGATAGGCTTTCGCCTCAGGAATCGTGTGAGTCCGAAAATGAAAGATAGACGCGGCCAGTACGGCATCGGCCTTGCCCCTGACGAATCCGTCATAGAGGTGCTCCAGACTCCCCACCCCACCCGACGCAATCACCGGAATCGACACAGCCTCCGACACGGTAGCTGTGAGCGCAAGGTCATAGCCCTGCTGCTGCCCATCCTGATCCATACTCGTGAGTAAAATCTCACCTGCCCCATATTGCGCCATCGTTTTTGCCCATTCGACGACGTCGAGACCGCTCGACTTGCGACCACCGTGGGTGAACACTTGCCACCCTGTTGCCGGCGCGGGACGACGCTTGGCATCGATGGCCACGACGATACATTGTGTCCCAAATCGCTCCGCCGCTTCCTTGACAAACTCAGGCCGTTGAACTGCCGCCGTATTGATGCTCACCTTATCCGCGCCTGCATTCAACAGCGCGCGGATATCCTCGATCGTTCTCACTCCCCCACCGACGGTCAGGGGCATGAACACCCGCGCCGCCGTCTGCTCGACTACGTCGATGATGGTTTTACGGTTCTCATGAGACGCGGTGATGTCCAGGAAACAGAGTTCATCGGCTTCTTCACGATCGTAGACCGTTGCCACTTCTACTGGATCTCCCGCATCGCGCAAGTTCACAAAGCTTACGCCTTTGACGACGCGACCGTCTTTGACATCGAGGCAAGGGATAATGCGTTTGGTCAACATGACAACACGTGAAATGTAAAACGTAAAACATGAAACGAACAGGTCGAGAATGAATTCATCATGCCTCACGGAGGGCTGCGACAGCGGCTCGATAATCTAGTTTGCCGTCGTACAACGCCTTCCCCACAATCGTGCCTTCAACCCTTGGGCCGAGCGCCTGCACGGCCTGCAGATCCTCGACACGGGAAATGCCGCCGGAGGCAATCACGGGGAAGGACGACAACTCCACCACCTCCCGCAACGCCCCCAGATTCGGCCCACCCAACATCCCATCTCGGGCAATGTCCGTATAAATCACGGCGCCCAAGGCATAGCCTGCCAATTCCTTGAGCAAATCTGTCGCCTTCGTCTCCGATACCGATGTCCAACCCTTGACCGCCACCTTCCCATCCCGCGCATCCAATCCCAGCAGAATCCGGCGAGGGAACTCCAGACAGGCTTTCTCCAAGAAAGATCGATCGGTTAATGCCGCAGTGCCGAGTACAACTCTGGTCACACCCGTCTCCAGATAACGACGCACCGTCTCGATCGACCGGATTCCTCCCCCGACCTGCACGTTCACCGTCACCGTCCGAATGATCGCTTCGATCTGAAGAAGATTGCGCGGCTCCCCATCCACAGCCCCGTTCAGATCCACCACATGGATCAGCGTTGCACCGCCTTGCTGCCAATGCCTCGCGACAGTCGGCACGTCGTTGGAATAAACCGTTTCAGCTCCCATGTCGCCCTGACGCAATCGCACACAACGGCCATCTTTCAGATCAATCGCAGGAATAACAAGCATGCAAAGAACCGTTTCCTCTTAATGTTCCACTGCCGTTCCAAATGGAAACTCGTTGAGCATGTGCTCGACTCCATACATCGCCAGCTCTTCCGCCGTAACAAACATCCCACGCCGCTGGATGAATCCCATCAAGTCTTCCGTCATCGGCCGCTGCTTCTCGTAGTAGTTCCCTTCCCACAGGATGTGCCCGTCAGCCGCGACAACCTTGGCTTCAAACCCCACCGTGGCCGGTGGGCTGGCGCCAAAGCGACCACCGACTCGTTCCTGGTACACCAACACTTGGCCGATCAGCGAGGCATCCGCCTTGAGCTGTTTGGCCACCGTCACCGCCGGTGACTGAATGGCGGAAGGTTGCGACGCCGCTTGAGACATAACCGCTTTCGCTGCCTCACTCGGCGAAAGCACTGTCACCCCCTGCCGCACTCGTAACCGGCTCCACAGTAACTGCGTGACGATATCCCCAGCACCAGTCGGCACGGTGACTGTTTGCCGCATAAGCGGTTCGGTATTCGGCGGTATCGATATCGCGATATCGGACCTGCGAATCCCCGGCGGCACTGAGAAAGTCTTATCGGCGACGTCCCTTACCTGTGGCGTCGCGAGAGTCGTGAACGGTATCAATGCGATGGTGCGAATCTGATAACGCGGTAACTCTCCAGACGATTTCGTGGTCACTTTCGAGCCGCTACAGCCCACAACCACCAGCATAGCCAGTCCTACCAAAGTCATCGACCATCCCTTATGGCTCATCATGCTCATTTCCAGGATCCAAAATTCTTGATCAGCCGTAGCCCAACGGCCTGACTCTTTTCAGGATGAAACTGACAGGCCACCACATTGTCCCGCCAAATACTTGAGACAAACGTTGTCCCGTAGTCCGTCGTGGTTGCCGCAATGGTCTTGTCCGTGGGATCGACATAAAAAGAATGCACAAAGTACCAGTACGACCCGTCGGCAATCCCTTCGAACAGAGGACAGGGCTGCCCAATCGTGACGTTGTTCCAACCCATATGCGGCACCTTCAACCCCTGATCGACAGCAAACCGTCTGACCTTGCCGGGGACAATGCCGAGGCCCTTGTGAGTTCCAAACTCCTCACTTTCCTCAAACAACAATTGGAGTCCCAGACAGATTCCCAGAAATGGTTTTCCCGATTGAATCGCTGTACGAATCGGTTGCGCAAGCCCATAACGCTCGACGTTGGCCATGCAATCGCCGAATGCACCAACACCAGGTAGAATGACATGACTCGCATCGCCAATGATCTTTGCATCACGCGTGACCATCGCCTGATGCCCCACCGCCTC
>DATHTZ010000625.1:0-9012 GCA_035462675.1 Nitrospiraceae bacterium
GGACGAGCACAGTTTCATCGTGCGCGTTCTGCGAGCACAGGGAATGTCCCCGCCAGCCCGCTCTTTTATTTCTCCCGCGCCAACTTCACAAACACTTCTTCCAAGTCTGCCTGCCCAAACCGCGCCACAATCTCCTGCGCTGTCCCCTCCGCCACAATTTTTCCCCGCTGAAGGAATATGATCCGATCCGTCATCTCTTCCATCTCGTGCATATTATGCGACGTATAGAGCACGCTGAGGCCAGACGATTGTCGCTCCTCTTTGAGAAAGCCCCGAATCTTTTGCGCGATGTCGGGATCCAGACTCGCGGTCGGCTCGTCGAGGAACAGAATCTTCGGTTCGGTCAAAAAGGCCTTCGCCAGCCCAAGACGAGTACTTTGACCGGAAGAGAGCTTGCGCGTCACTTTATGACGAAATTCCTCCATCTCAAGCCGCTTCACGATGTCATTGACCCGACCCTGGATCTGAGTCAGGCCATACAGTCGCGCAATCACCCAGAGATTCTCCTCCACCGTGAGCGCCTGAGGCATGGAGACGTAGGTCGAGGAAAAGTTCACTTGTTGCAGAATGACTTCGCGGTTCGCTGCCAGGTCGAGCCCAAACATCTGAATGGAGCCGGCGGTCGGTGTCACCACACCGAGCAGCATTTGAATCGTGGTGGTTTTCCCCGCCCCATTCGGGCCTAGCAATCCAAGAATTTCTCCCCGCCTGACGTCGAACGAAATATCGTTGACGGCGACGAACTCGCCGAACCGTTTCACCAAATGTTGGACGTGCAGGACAGGTGTGGACATGGATGATCAGCGACGTAGCGGGACGCTAAAAATGCGGGAGTACCAGCAACGAGCGCTAGGACGACAACCGCGTTAGGTTTCCAGACCATGCTCCGCACTAGACCGCGACCTTGGGAACCGCTTCATAATCAAGGCCGCCACGCCGATGACATCGTCCAGTCCGAACAGCGGTACAGATAGATCCACAGGCTTGTCCGATACCACTGCGAGCAGTCCTTCCGTAGAAACAGAAATTTCGCCGATCTGTTCACGGACGATCACAATCTTCGGATACCCTTCGTGTTTCCATCCTTCGGCAATGATCAGGTCATAGGTGTGATCGAGAAACCGATCCCGCACGTCTTCAACCTTTATCTGATCGGACACATCGGCAAACATCGCCATGCTCCCTTTGGAGAGCACCATCACACTGCTGGCGCCGGCTCGCTTGTGACGCCAGCTATCTTTTCCTTCCGTATCGAGGTCAAACCCATGTCCGGCATGCTTCACCGTCGCAACTTTGTAGCCGGCCCGCACTAATTCAGGAATCACGCGCTCGATCAGCGTGGTTTTCCCGCTGTTCGACCGACCGACAAAAGAAAGTATAGGTACGGCCATACGTGTCACTGGTCATTGGTCCATCGTGACTGGTCAAAGGCGGGCAAGAGTACTTCCCGCCATCGCCTAGTGACGGATGACTCTTGACATCCTTTTCCTTATTCGCAACAGGACAGCCGGTGAGGACCGGTGTGACTATGCACAGAATGGCTGGTCCAGGCTTCTCCACTCAGCAGTTGCACCGATACGAGATCGCCCTGGTTCACTCGTTCGACTTCGACCGGGATATCGATCAAACAATTGGCCTTCACCATAGATGTCAATATCCCAGACCCTTGCGCGCCGGTCGTACGAACCTTGAAGACCCCTTCTTCTCTTGTGAGCACGCCGCGTAGAAAATGGCGCCGATCCGTCCGTTTGGAAAACTTCTCCTGGAAAACCGCCTGCACGATCGGACGGCCATAGTTCCGGTGCCCGCTCATTTTGAGCATAGCTGGCCGCACCAACTGTTCGAACGTCACCATGGAGGACACGGGATTCCCGGGCAAACCGAAGGCCAGTTTTCCCTGAATCTTGCCGAACGCGAGCGGCTGCCCAGGTCTGATCGCCAGTTTCCAAAAATTCATTTCCGCGCCCAATTCGTGGAAGACTGCCTTTGTGAAATCGTAGTCGCCCATCGATACGCCGCCAGACAGCACCAGAATATCCGCCGTCAATCCATGCGAAATCTTTTCCTTCAACGCAGCAGGGGTATCCCGCGCAATCCCCAACAAGAGGGGAGTCCCGCCTGCTTCCTGCACCGCTGCTGCAATCCCATAGCTGTTGGAGTTGATGATTTTTTCATCGCTGAACCGCTCATCCAAGTCTGCCAATTCATCGCCGGTCGAAAGAATCGCCACCCGAGGACGTTGATAGGCAAAGATAAATGACTTGGCGAGGATCGCCAGCATTCCCGCTTCACCAGGCCGAATCCGAGTTCCCTTGCCGATAATGCACTCGCCTCTTTTGACGTCTTCGCCTTGTGGCCGAATATTTGCGCCTTGCTGCTCCGGCTTGAAGACGCGAACGGAGTCCGCGGTATGCTCGGTGTCTTCCACCTTCAAGACCGTATCCGCCCCTTTCGGGATCGGGGCTCCGGTCATGATGCGAATCGCCTGCCCGACGCCGACGGATTTTGACGGCATCTTGCCTGCAGGCACATCTTCGATTACTGTGAGCGTCACCGGTTTCTGAATCGCATGCTCCTGCTTGATGTCGTCCCACCTCACGGCAAATCCATCCATCGCACTGTTGTCCCAGGGCGGATTATCTCGTTCCGCCACAATGTCCTCGCCGAGGACACGGCCAAGCGCATCGAGGATCGAAATCTTTTCCAATCCCAGGATCGGCGTGGACTCCAATACGATCCGTTGCGCCTCCTCCAGCTGCGTGAGCCCCTCTGTCGCGTGTGTTGCTTTCACCGTCTCTCCTTCATCAGTGAGCCTGCCGGGATGCAACGTTCACGAGGGACCCGCGCTTCTTGCAAAACGCTTCTATCTTATTCGCAATCTCGTGATAACACTCGGCCGTGGCCGTGTCGGAATTGAACATGGCAAAGGGCTCACCAGCATCGGACTGGATCACGACATCGGGATCGAGCGGAATCCGCCCGAGGAATGGCACGCCCATATCGATCGCAGATGCCTCCCCGCCGCCCTTACGGAACACCTCAATGTGGTTGTGACAATGAGGACACTCCAGCCCGCTCATGTTTTCGACAATCCCAATGATCGGCACTTCGCTGTCTTTGCAGAACGTCACTGACTTGCGGGAGTCCAGCAAGGCCACTTCCTGTGGCGTGGTCACGATCACCGCACCACTGACATTCCCGAGCAGATCGATGGTTGTCACTGATTCATTGCCGGTTCCCGGAGGCAAGTCCACAAACAAGAAGTTGAGATCCTGCCACTCGACCCCACCCAAAAGTTGGTTGATAAACTCATACTTGTACGCATCGCGCCAGATGATCGGATCGTCCGAATTCTGCAACAAGAATGACATCGAGGCAATCTTGAGGTTGTAGGCCTGAAACGGGATAATCCCGCCCGAGCTGCTGATCTTGAGCTTCTGCCCTTCAGCCCCCACCATCTTTGGAATGTTCGGGCCATGGATATCCATGTCGCAAATGCCGACATGCCAGCCTTTGAGCGCGAGACTCACCGCAAGGTTCGTCGTACAGGTACTCTTTCCGACTCCACCCTTGTTGCTCATAATGAGCACTTTATATTCGATCCGCTCCATCCGTTTGGCCACCAGCCAACGGCTGTGCCCTTCCTTGTCCTTCTGACAGGTTTCGTTCTCATCGCAGATCGCGCAAGCCCACATGTATACGCAGGCATCGCTGCCGCCTGACGCGGGAGGTTGAATGACGTTCAATTCACGAGCCATGTACATTCCTTCTATCTACAAACGTTACGCCCTACCTGCCTGATTCCGTTATCGCCGTCGATCTGTCGGCACACCAACGTAGTCGCTACCCGAGGACTTCGAGATCGCACTGGAAGATGTTGTGCCAGCCCCTACCGCAGCCATAGCAACCGACGGAACACCGGTCTGATCGCCTGCGACAGATTTTTTCTTGCCGAAAAACATAGCACTGAAGACTCCGATCCAGTACAGAAGAAACATGGGGATAGCCATGATAGCTTGATTGAACGGGTCAGGAGTCGGTGTCAGAACTGCGGCAATGACAAAGGACCCGAGCAACGCCCACTTCCAATACCGAATCAGGAATGGTGCATCGACCCATCCAAACTTCGCCATGAGGGTGATCGCCAGCGGAACTTCGAAAATCAGCCCGAACACCACCAAGAACCACAGGGCAAATCCAACGTACTGCGCAATGGATATCTGAGGAACGAAGCCGGCATTGACGCCATAGGAGATCAAAAAGTTCAGCGCAAACGGAAGCACGAAGAAAAATGCAAAGCCTACCCCTGCGTAAAAAGCCACGGCGGTCAACATCACAAAAGGAGCGACAAAGCGGCGCTCCTGGGCATGGAGACCAGGCATGACAAACTGCCAGATTTCAGCCAGGATATACGGGGTCGCGGCGACAAGGGCAAACAGCCCGGCCACCTTGACGTTTTGCCATAGTGCTTCAGCCGGCGCGAGGAAGACGAAAGGAACGGTGGGCAGATCGGTCGGTACCCACGACAGGGAACCGGGCGTAAACATGTTCTGGAGAGGGATGCGAAGCCACTTGACCAACGTGTCGGCATAGAAAAATGTACCGACAAACACCAGGGCAGTAATAATCGCCACCCTCGTCAGCCGGACTTGGAGCTCCACAAGGTGCTCCATCACCGGCATTTTTTTGTCTTCCAGCGGCTTGAAGATCGTGTCTTGCAGCCACTGATTAATTGAATTCAGGCCGTTGGACATACGATCCGTTCATCCGATGGCTAACCGCGACCGCTCTGACATCGAGCGGTCGCGGCCAACGTCATGCGTGTCATTTGGGATTGACCGCGACAAACAGATTATTCCCCTGCCGACTTAAAAGCAGGACGGCCAACTCGTCTTTCTTCAATTTACTCGAGGCCTTCTGGTAGTCTTCGAGCGTCTTCACGACTTCATGGTTCACTTCCTGAATCACGTCGCCACGCTGCAGACCCGCTGCTTCTGCAGAGCCACCGCTCTCGACCGACGTCACGACGACACCCGTCATCTTCGCCGGGATATTCAATTGACTCATCGTAGCCGTGTCCAACCCTTGCACACGGAGAGAGGCGAGGACATTATCGGGCAACTTCGCCGTCTCGACCGGCTCCTTGGGAGCTGACGGTTCCTTTTTCGCCAACATTTCATCTGTCGGTCGCTCCGCGACCTTCACGGCGATGGTCTGTTCCTTGCCGTCCCGCAATACCTTCACCTGGGCATCCTTGCCGACCATCGTCCGCGCGACGAGGTTTCGCAACTGACTCACATTTTGAACTTCTTTCCCATTGAACGCGATCACCACATCGCCGCGCTTCACCCCCGCGGCATGAGAAGGGCCATTCTCATTCACATCGCTGATGAGTACTCCTTTGCGCTGTTCCGGGAGTTTGAAGGATTTGGCCAAGGCCGGCGTGATTTCTTGAATGGCGACACCCATCCAGCCTCGTACGACCTTGCCGGTTTTCTGCAGGCTGTCGACAATATCCAATGCAATGCTGCTGGGAATGGCAAATCCAATCCCCTCCGACCCGCCGGTCCTTGAAAATATGGCCGTATTGATCCCGATGAGTTCGCCACTCAGATTGACTAACGCTCCGCCGGAATTGCCAGGATTAATTGCGGCATCGGTCTGGATGAAATCTTCGTAGTCTGCGATCCCGACATTGCCGCGTCCCAAGGCGCTGATGATGCCCAGGGTCACAGTGGAACTCAGTCCAAATGGACTGCCGACTGCCAACACAAGGTCGCCGACCTGTAACTTTTCATACTCAGCCCACTTTAAAGATGGGAGGTCCCTCGCTTCGATCTTGACCACAGCCAAGTCCGTCTTTGGATCGGTTCCCACCACTTTCGCACTGAATTCACGTCGATCGCTCAATGTGACAGTGATCTGGGTGGCGCCTTCGACGACGTGATTGTTCGTCACGATAAATCCGTTCTGATCGAAAATGACGCCGGACCCAGCGCTTTGATCAGGTCGTCCATGTCCTCCACCTGGCGGCATCGGCGGAGGAGTCGGAAGTTCACCCTCCGGCGCGTCCTCACCTGGAGGTCCACCAAAGGGACCTGGCGGTATTGGAGGTTTCCGGCCTCGTCCCCTGCCTTCTCCACCCCCAGTGACCGCAATATTCACCACTGCCGGTGTGACCTTCTTGACGATCTCTGAAAATCCTTGTGTCATCCCGGCGGGAACCCCGGAGGCAAAGGCTGTGGGTTCACTGGGCAGGGCAATAATGGCGACAGCGCCCATGACCAGACCGATACCTGCGGCAAGACCTCGAATATTCCACACCCTACTCCGCGTGACCATAACAGCGTTCCTCCACAGGGTTAACCGACACGACCGCATGAGCCAAGTGGCATATTGTACACTATCCGTTCCGAGGGCTTCAAAGACTAATAGACCCTCTTGGAGCCTATTCAACATTGACTTTTCTACTGCGGGGAACGATTCTCGACCATCTGCATCGTTCTCGGCCAGGAAAAATCCTCGACGTATTCCAGCGAATACGCCTCCGGTTTTCCCAGGCCTGCGGCCTCGCATCGGGCCGCACCTCCTTCGCCTTATCACGAACAGCAATGTCGGATAGGCTCCGAGGCCCCTCACCTGACAGAGGCCGAAGGAAACGATTCAGTATGGCCATGACGCGGAGGGACATGAGAATCGGACAATCCTAAATTCGGGTTCGAAGACCCGAGAACTTCAAATTCGGACCCTCGCTCCCCCCGCAAGGCTATTCCGAAATCTACTACAATCTAATTTTCTGAGCCAGCGCCTCGGGCTCTACTACCCCACGCCACGAATTCTGGAGCTTCAACACCAGCCGCTGAGCTGCTTGCCCAAAGGACACGACGGGGAGGGTATTCGGCGCTCCCGCGTATGTCGGAGGCCAGATACGCCGCTCATCCTGAGGACGCAGGTAGATTGCTGGATACCATTGATCGATCCCTGGCGCGCTCGGACGATCCAGGGTGGCCCAGCCCCTTCCCTCGGCCTGCACTAAGATCTGATTGTGCTTCAAATCCAGTAGAGCGAATTCAAGTAGCGACCAATTGTCTCGACGAAATCCAGGCTGCGCATGCGTCGTCAATCCCAGAAAGAGCGTCACGGGATATTCCTGTTCGGTGCTGGAGACCACCACAACGGCCAGAAAGTCGAGTCCACGTTGCCGGCCCAGTTCAGCGAACTGGGCCCAGTCCCCATAAGGCTGCGGCCTGATACGATCGGCTGAGATCACCTCTGTGATCGCAACAGGAATCGCACGGCCAAGATCCCGTTGCAGGCTCTCGCCAAGGCGAGTCAGCGCCTCTTCCGGAAGATTCGGAGCCGCGCCAGGCTCTGCCGTATCCGACACCATGACAAGCCCTGCCTGTAAGGGTCGCTGATCGATCCTCATGAACGCCTCGCCGCCGGCCTGATGCTCCGATGAAACATAATCGCCGATCCGTGCAGGCGGAATGGCTGAGGCACACGACACCAAGAATACTGCGCTGAGCATGAGGCTGACCTGATTGAGCACCTGGCGCATTCTCCACCATTAGTACGTTCGCTCCCCATCGGTGGGTCTGTCAAGTCCGGCGGAACCCTCCTCCTAGCAATCTTGCCAGAAAATGTGTTCGTCCGAACCTCCCCCGACCGACTACAGCCGTCGTACAAGATCCCAATGGGTTCACCGGCTCGCAAAACACCCCGCGCCCTGTTACATTCAGCCTCACATTTCGATTCGATATCGGACTTGAACTCCAGTCACGCCAGACAGTTTCATCATGGCCATTGAGCGACGCCCAAAAGGCTTTCCTCATCAACTCACAATGCGATGGACCATCCTCTTGTATCTGCTCATCACAGTCGGTGGGTTGTCTGGATGCGAGAAGGTGACGTCGGCGTTTCACCGAAGCCCCGTACCGGATTTGGGTCCACGGCTGGCCAACTCCGTCAAGCTGACCTTCGACCCCTCCTTCAGTAACCTCACGATGCAGTACATCGATGGATGCAATAGTCCCCACGAGCTCAACGTGGGGGAAGAAGTCGAATCGATTATGATTGACACGGCCTCCAAAAATTTTACCGCCGTCACCGTCGCTGATGGAATCCCCGCACAGATCCCACCCGACAAAGAGATCGTCATCACGCTCCAACGTTCGGGCCTCAAACTTTGGGCTGATCATGTCTATGATCGGGTGCCCGCGGACATGACCATCGAGGCAAGCGTCACCCTCAAGGATACCGCTGGGAGAGAGCTTGGCCAGCAGACCGTTTCCATCACACACAACCAACGCCTTATTCTCGAACCGGCCATACGTCGATGCGAATACGGCAATATGGGGGAGTTTGTCCATGACACTGGAATCGTTTTCTCGACACAATTCATGCGCGCCATCCGAACCCAGTTGGGAGCGACGGACGGAACCACTCCCGCGCCAGTAACAGCATTGCCCATGAGACCAGTTCCACCGACAGCGGCCATACGGACCCAAGGCACTCCATCGGGACTCTTCTATAAGGCCACTGTACTGGATGAGAATAGCAATTTAGTCTTTGAAGGAGGCGAGCGCATTCGGGTGCGCATCGACCTCGTGAACGGGGGAGAGCAGGAGCTTCAGGGTGTCACGGCAGCCTTGACGGGAACCGCCTCGTTGCTCGCCCAGTTTCCGACCACCACGCTGGCAATCGGACGACTGCAACCGGGCCAATCCCGCTCGATCGAATTTGTGGCGACGGTACCGCAATCCTTCCAACAAGAGAAAGCCGAGATCCACGTGGCAGTTTCTGATTCAGGGCCCCATACTCAGCCGCCGACTCAAACCCTGGCCCTGTCGATCCAAGCTGACGGCATCAAAGCCGACGACGTGGATCATCCCTCCGCTTCGGCCACCGGATTTCGCCAACCTCACACCTACTTGATCTCAATCGGCATCGGATCCTATCGAGACCGGCAAGTCCCATCCCATAAGTTCGCCTCCTTAGATGCCAAGATGG
>DATHTZ010000626.1:0-1561 GCA_035462675.1 Nitrospiraceae bacterium
TTCCCCCATGCGCCAGTAACCCACCTGCGTGCCCACAGGCAGCGCTCCCGCTACTCCCTTCGCTCTCTGATCGGCCATGCCTCGGTCCCGCGCAAGTGAAGGAAAACCGCTTCCATCCTAGCTCCAAGGCTCTCGGGAAACGGAGGCCCTCGCTCACGAGCGGTCGGCGGCGGTGCTGCCTGCGCTCAATGCGTTCTTGTATGATGCGCCAGGGGTTCCCAACGGAACAGCCTCCACCCCGAGCGGCGAGTGAAAGGACGTCTTGATGAAGCAGCGTTGGCTCAGCCTTCTCCTTGCCGGGGTGGCGTGTTCGTCACCCAAGCCTATCGACCCTGATATCTGGCGCCCCCAGCCCGGCCAGGAATCAGGCGACACGATTCCAGGCCCCCTCAAGAACTTTGGCCCGTTCGATTCTTTCGCGGATGCGTTGAAAGCCGCCTGCCCGCTGATTCTTTCGAAACCCAATGCTTCGGTTGTTCATCTTGTTGACAGGGATCCTCAACTCGCCGCGCGCGTCTCGACTGAATACTGTGCCTGGCTGGACCTCACCCCCGAGAACAAGTATGAACTGAGCATGCTGACGGATCTGGCGCAGGCCGGCGGTTCTCTAAACAGTGAAATAACTTGCGTGCTCCCACCGAACGTGGACGACCCGCGATATCCGCTTGGCAGCATCAAATACATCTTCTGCCTTCACAACCACCCTTTTTCGGGAGAACTCTCCGGAGACGACATTTCCTTCGCCGCAGCCATGGCCAACGCTCACGAACTGGTTGTGACAACCCAGGGCCGGAAAATACCGTTGGCCGTCATCGCATTCTTCTCAAACTCAAACGATCCCGACAACCCCACATGCGATGGTTTCTATCAGTACATTCCAGCAACTCGTGAACTGATGAAGTGGACGAACAACCCCAGAAATGGCTGGGATGGAAAAAAGTATGGCACCGTCACCTGGATCAGTCCCTCCCACTTTACCATTCAGCGAGAATAGAGTGATCACTCATACGGACTACCTTGAGAGAGCTCCATGATGCGCTGTCTCCCCCTCGCATTTGCGTTCATTCTTCCGGCTTGCGCATGGTTTCAGGGCTCACCCTCGGTGCCGGTAGAGAACGACAGAACCGTCACGTTTCCTCAGTTCTTCGAATACGAGCCCATCTCGGTGGGGACTGACGGTGGGACGTATGAACTCGATGGCGAAGTCCTAAAGGCTCTGATGATTGCCGCCAACGACTTCCTGCCTGCTGGCGATCAACACACGCCATGCTCTCGCAAGCGAGAAGCGCAGTTCTATCGGGTTATCCGTCGCCAGAACGTCATCTTCATCTACATCCACGAAAATTTCACTTATTGCGGCCGCAGCTACCCCGCCTTCGACTCCGGAGTGCAATACGCAATCAGCACGGACGGCCGTATTCTTCGGCGCCTTCTCGATGGCATGGAAGGAGGGCCTTTTGATGTCTCGGCCCCAGAGCGGCAGAGCGACGCGGGCTTCATCGGGGAGCCCGGCACGTCCCCTATGTTTGAAGCCCTCTGGAATACGCCCCCGGCTTCCGGG
>DATHTZ010000627.1:0-2114 GCA_035462675.1 Nitrospiraceae bacterium
GTCTTACGGGCAAGCCGTGAGCCGGTCCGCCACAAGCTGAAATTCGTGGTGATCGGGTTGGGGGGGCTGGCGGGGTACCAAATCTATCAGGCTAGCCGGATGCTCCTGTTCCCGGTATGGCAGGCCGAACATGTATTGGTCTCAAGCGTCGCGATGATCTTGGCGCTGTGCCTGATCGCCTACGGGTTGGGGCGAACCAGATGGCAGGAAGTTTTTGTCAACACCTATGTGTCACAACAGGCCCTCTTGGACTCGGTGACGTTCATCATCGTCGGGCTCTACTTGCTGGCGGTGGGTGCTGTCGGAGAATGGCTTCGGCGAACCGATCAACCTCTAGGGGTAGGGCTCAGTGTCCTCGTGGTATTCGGAGCCCTGGTTGGGCTGGCGATTGCGGCGTTTTCAAAAACGGTGCGCGCCGGCATTCGACACTTTCTTACGCGGAATTTTTATCGATCGAAATACGACTATCGCATGCAGTGGCTTCAGGTCACTGAGGCGTTTTATCAGGCGGCGAGCAAAGAAGCGATCATGGATCGTCTGCTCGACCTCTTAATCAATACATTTGCCACCACCACGATTTCCATCTGGTCGTTTCGGGAAGCCGATCAGCGGTTTTTCCAACTCCGTTCAATGACCACTGAAAAGGAACCGGTTCCAATAGAACTTTCCCATCCCATCATCGTGCAGCTCTTGGCAAAGGATGAGCCGGTGTTGATCGAGGAAGGACTGACAAGGAGGAACGACGGACCCCCTTCCGCGAGAGATCCCTTGGCGGCTTCAGGGGCGGCGCTCTGTTTCCCCATCCGTGCCCAGGGGCAGCTCACGGCTATTGTGGCGCTGGGCAAGCAACTTCATGGAGAGGCCTATGGCACGGATGATTGCGATTTGCTGCGCGGTATTGCACATCACGTCGGGGTTCTGCTCTCTCATGCCAATCTGGCAGAAGAACGCCAGGCCGCGGCTGAATTGGAGGCACTGCATCGATTCTCCGTATTCTGTCTACATGACCTGAAAAATCTCGCAGCGAGGCTGTCCTTGGTGGCTCAGAACGCCGAGAACCACGGCAAGGATCCTGCGTTCCAGGAGTCTGCCATGAGGACGGTGGCGGATACGGCTCAAAAGATAATCACACTCATGAGCAAGCTCTCCCTGAAATCGATCACACCCATGGCTGTGGCGACACCGGAACCAATAGATCTCCCGGATCTGATCGATGAAATGGTGACACCGATCAGGGGAGAGCAAAACGTGCAGGTGTATGTCAGGGGTGAACCTGTCCCGCCGGTTCTAGCTGTGCGGGAGCAGATTCACCAAGTGCTGCTGAATGTGGTGCTCAATGCCCAACAAGCCATTTGCCAGGAGGGGACGATTTACGTCACTACGGGACAACAAGACGGTTCGGTCGTCGTAACGATTGAGGACACAGGGGCAGGGATTTCAGCATCCAAGCTGAGCACCTTGTTCCGGCCTGCACAATCCAGCAGGCCCGGAGGGTTGGGAATCGGGCTGTACCAGTGCAAGCAGATTGTGGAAGCGCATCAGGGAACGATTCAGATGCGAAGCGAGGAAGGAAAGGGGACGCAAGTGCGGATTCAGCTTCCCATTCACCGCCCTCCTGTGACTATAGACGAAGATTCCATTGTTCGATCAAGCCGGTAACGTGAGTGCACGAGCCCTGTATGTCTGAGAAACCCGTGAACACTCGACCGGCTTTGCTGCTGGTCGACGACGATGCCGAGATTCGGGACCAAATGAAATGGGCCCTTGCCTCGGATTACCAGATGCTGGAGGCGTCGGATCGTTCTGCAGCATTGGCGCATGTCCGGAACACTACGCCTCGGTTGATCCTGCTTGATTTGGGATTGCCTCCCGATCCCGACGGCGCCTCCGAGGGATTGGCAATCTTGCGGGAAGCTCTTGAACTCAATCCGACGGCAAAGGTGATCGTGGTGACGGGCAATAGCGATCGCGCGAAAGCCGTCGCCGCGATTGAAAGCGGCGCCTACGACTTTATTGAGAAGCCTGTTCAGCTTGAAGTGCTAAAGATTGTGCTCCAGCGCGCGGCCTATCTCTCCAACTTAGAACAGGAGAATCGCGCGCTTCAAGAACGGTCC
>DATHTZ010000628.1:0-6029 GCA_035462675.1 Nitrospiraceae bacterium
ATGCCTTGACGACCCGACTCTTGGAGATCCAACGCATTAACAGCGCGGTCTCCCTCCTCTCGTGGGATCAAGAAACCTACATGCCGGCTGGCGGGGGTGAGGCCCGCGCCGAGCAGATTTCGACGCTCCAGGGCATCGCGCACCAGAAGTTCGTTTCGCCGGAGGTTGAACGATTGCTCACCATCTGGGTCGATCCAGAGACCGGTGAAATCCGTGATAGCCCCGGGGAAACCTGGGACGAGCCTGCTCGATCGTTGCTCCGCGAAGTGTGGCGTGACTATCGCCGCGCGAAAAAGCTGCCCTCCGATTTTGTCATCATGCTCAGCCGAGAATGTTCGCTGGCACAGCAAGTGTGGGTGGAGGCAAAAGAAAACCAGGCCTTCGCGCAATTTCTCCCGAATCTCCGCACGGTCTTGTCGCTCAAGCGAGAAGAGGCCGAATACCTCGGCTACGAAGACTCTCCATACAATGCTCTGCTAGATGTGTACGAACCGGGCTCCACGATCGCTGCATTGCGCCCGCTGTTCGCACAGATCAAGGGGCGCCTTGTTCCGCTGCTCAAAAATATTCAACAGAGCTCGGTTCAGATCGACGATGGGATGTTATTTCATACGTTCGATCAAGCCCGCCAATTGGAGTTCGGCCGGATGGTCCTGATCGCCATGGGTTACGACTTCGAACGGGGACGCCTCGACCTTTCGGCGCATCCCTTCACGACGTCATTTCATCCGACGGATGTGCGCGTCACAACCCGTGTGCACGAACACGATCTCCAATCCTGCCTGTTCAGTTGTATCCATGAGGGCGGTCATGGGCTGTACGACCAGGGCCTCGACCCCCGCTACTTCGGCACGCCGCTGGGCGATTCGGTCTCGCTCGGCATTCATGAGAGCCAATCGCGCATGTGGGAAAACTGCGTGGGCCGGTCACGACCGTTCTGGCGTTTCTTTTACCCCATGCTCCAGCAAACCTTTCATCATCAATTGCGCGACCTCGACGGGGAACAATTCTACGCTGCCATCAACCGTGTGAAGCCATCGTTGATTCGAGTCGAGGCCGATGAGCTCACCTATAATCTCCACATCATGTTGCGGTTCGAAATTGAGCAGGATCTTATCGAAGGGCGAACGCGCCCGGAGGACTTGCCGGGAATCTGGAATCAGAAAATGGAGGAGTACCTAGGCATCGTCCCTTCTCACGATGCGGAAGGCGTGCTGCAAGACGTGCACTGGTCGTTCGGCGCTTTCGGCTATTTCCCTACGTACACGCTCGGCAATCTCTACTCTGTTCAATTCTATGAACAGGCCAAACTGGAGATCCCCCATCTGGAGGATGAAATCGCGGCAGGACAATTGATGGTACTGCGGCGTTGGCTCGGACAAAAGATTCATCGCTGGGGCCGGATGTTCACACCGGATCACCTCTCCCAACGCGTGACGGGGAAGAGCCTCGACCCTGAACCGTTCTTAACATATGTTGAGAAAAAATACGGTGAGCTCTACCAGCTCTAGCGGGTTGCGAAGAAACAATGTTAGTGGACGAAGCCTCTGAGGGTTTGTCCGTACAACACAACAGAAGAATATTCCCGCAGGATGCTCAAAAAAGCCGTCCAGCAAGGCCGCAACAAGTGAGGACCGCACGCGTACCCTCTGGGGTACGTTGAGGATCTGAACGATGCGAGAACGCCGCTGGCGGATTTTTTCAGCATCCTGCATATCCCATCGCCTGATTGAGCTTGGCCAAGCTCACTGCAGGCAACGTGAACTCCGCCTCTACTTCGATGCGAGACGGCACCAAGATCGTCGTATGGAAGACAATATCGCGGATCGGGATCTTGAACTCCGGTTGTTGAGGGGTACTCAGTTCAACTGACTCAACTGACTGGGTGATTGCCCCGCTGTCATGCGGGCCATAGACCGCCACCACCGCCTTCAGAATCTCCGCGACCTTCTCGTTCGTCTCAACCCCTTCAATGCTTTTCTCCAGCAACGGAATGACCTCTTCCTGCGCCTGGTCTGACAGCGTGAAATTTTCCACCCGTTCTTTCCGACGTAGCGACATCAGATCGTTATCGAGATCCTTGCTAAAGGCCCCATAGGCAAACCGGAAGAACTCGAAGTGAAACCCTTTATAACCTTTGCCGAACATCTGCAGCTCGCACAGAAAACACAGTTGCTGTAGCTTCACATCGCTGAGCAGCCCGTGAGGTTCCGCCAGATGCAGAGCATAGAGCAAGAGGGCCCGGTCGACCGTAATCTGATTAGGTGTCCGCATGCAGGAGCCGCACGAACGTTCTGCCTCGTAGAATACTGCACTATAGGCAGCCCCGGAGAGCTCCGTCAATTCTTTCCCTCTGTGCACTCACGCGTGGGACCCCCTTGACCAGCCAGGCAGTTTCGTCTTTAATGAACCTATCGGAGGCCCGTCTTGGCAAATATCCATGTAAAGGAAATGCAGGCCCTGAAGGAGCATCTGGGTAAGCATCAGCTGAAACTTACTCGCCAACGTGAATTGATTCTGAACGCCTTCCTCCGGCAAGAACACATTACCGCAGAGGCCATGTATCATCAGCTGGCAAAGTCCGATCCTCATCTTGGGCTCGCAACCATCTACCGAACACTCAACCTGTTCTGCGATGCAGGCCTCGCACAAGCCCGGCACTTCGGCTCTCAGACGAAATATGACAACGTCTCGCACAAGGGCCACCACGATCACCTCATCTGTACCGGCTGCGAAAAGATCGTGGAATTTGAAAACGAAGAAATTGAGCGGCTCCAGGAGGAAGTGGCCGCCCGGAATGGATTTATTATCAAGACCCACCGACTTGAGCTATACGGCCTCTGTTCTCGCTGCCGTCATTGACGAGACAGCTTTTTTTTAGTATCATTTTGAGACAGCTTATCAATTTCAATTTCATAAGGATCTTCCCCATGCCATTCGTTTGCTCTTTACTCACACTGCGTCGAATAATCCTCTCGACCCTCGTTCTGCTCTGCGCCGCCGGAACCTTCGTGCCCTCCGCTCCGGCCGCCGATTTACTCACGATCTACTCCGGCCGCTCTGAGCGTCTCATCAAGCCGGTGCTCGACGCCTTTACGGCAAGTACCGGTATTCAAATCGAGCTGTTGTCGTCGGGTACGACAGAATTGGTCAACCGGCTGAAAGCTGAAGGCGATCGCACAACGGCAGATCTTTTGATCACCAACGATGCCGGCAGCTTAGAACTGGCCCGAACAGCAGGCCTGCTCCACCCATTGAATATGCGGGAAGTCGAACGAGCCATCCCGGCGCAGTTTCGCGCATCGGATAATGCTTGGGTGGGACTCTCCGGACGATTCTGGATCGTGGCGTATAACACCACGATGGTAAAACCGGACCAAGTCAAGTCGCTCCTCGACCTCGCCGATCCAAAATGGAAAGATAAAATTGCGATTCCGAATTCCGGCAGCGAGTATCTGCAAGCAGGCGTGTCGGTCATTCGCGCCACGCATGGGGATGAGAAGACCAAGCAGTTCCTGCAAGGCCTCAAGGCCAATGCGGACAACCAGGTCTACCAGAAAAGCTCGCAGATCGTGGATGCCGTCGCCAAGGGGCAAGTCGCGCTGGGTATCGTGAACCACTACTACGTGTACCGTCATTTGGCCGCTCAGCCAGGAGCGCCGATCGCCGTGTTGATACCGGATCAGCAAGAGGGCGGCATGGGGGCGATCATGAATGTCGCCGGTGTCGGCATCATCAAGTCGACCAAACGCCTTGACAGCGCCAAACTGCTCGTAGAATTCTTAGTCGCGCAAGCTGGACAGAAGTTATTTGCGGAACTCGACAAGGAATATCCTCTCCACCAGGACGTGAAAACAGACCCGGCGCTCGTGGACCGGAAGAGTTTCCGCGCGGCACTGGTCCCTCTCTCCAAACTCGCTGAACTGCGCGAGCCGACTATCACGTTGATCGAACAAGTGGGTCTCCGGTAACTCGAAGGGACCCATCGTGAACACGATTCGCCACCAACTTGTTTCGCCGCTGCAACTTGTTGCCTTGGCGACTGCCGGAATTATCCTGCTGCCGCTCGGCTATGTCACCGCACAAGCCCTCTCGGCCGATCCAGTTGTCTGGAGCCGTTTGTGGGCGACTCGCATTCCCGAGCTGCTCTTCAACACCGTCTCGTTGGCCTGCAGCGTGTCGGTCATCACACTGGTCCTGGGCGTCTCGACGGCCTGGCTGGTGACGCGCGTGGAGTTTCCCGGTCGCAGGTTGTGGGAAGCCGCCCTGGTCCTTCCATTGGCGATGCCGACCTACGTGCTGGCCTATGTCTTTTCCTACCTCATGGGATTTGGCGGTCCCGTCGAGCATCTCTGGCAACTCGTGGCCGGACCCCAAGCAAGAATCTTTTCTCCCCATAGCTATTGGGGCGCGACGCTCGTGATGGCGTTGGATACATTTCCCTTCGTCTATCTGCTCAGCCGGAGTGCGCTTCTCAGCATGAACGTGTCGTTTGAAGAGGTGGCACGGGCCAGCGGCGTCTCCCGTCTCTCGACCCTCTGGCGCGTAACGCTGCCGCTGATGCGCCCCTCAATTGCCGCCGGGGTTGCGCTCGTCATCTTGTACGTCGTATCGGACTTCGGTGCGGTATCATTGCTTCGCTACCAGACGCTCACCTACGCCGTGTTCCAGCAGATGACCGGACGGTCCGACAATACTGCGGCGAGCATCTTAAGCCTCCTACTGGTCGTGCTTGCGCTGATTTTTCTGATTACTGAACGGTGGTTCAGACAACGGAGCCGGTTTTATCAGACCACCGGTCACTACCGGGTTCCGCAACGACGCCGCTATGGCTGGCTCGGCACTATCGCGGTCACCGGCTATCTCGGATTGATCGTCGGTGCAGCCTTCGCACTCCCGACCTCGCTCTTGATTCAATGGAGCCTGTCACCAGAGGCGCAGGCCACGCTAGACAACCGTTTCTTCGGGTTCATCTGGAACAGCGGCATCCTGGCCGCCTGTGCCGCCACAGGTGGCGTATTGATCGGTTTACCGCTCGCCTACCTCGCTAGCCGCCGCCCGACTCTACTGAACCTGGGTTGCCTACAAGCCGCCTATGCCGGCTATGTGCTTCCAGGACCGGTGGCGGCGTTGGCCGTCCTCGTCCTGTTTACCAAACTGGCCCCGGTGTTCTATGGCTCAGTGCTGATCCTCATCGTAGCCTATGTGATCCATTTTCTCCCGGCAGGGCTCCAGTCACTGGAACCGGCGCTCCAACATATGTCGCCGAATCTGGAAGAGGTCGCACGCACGCTGGGCCTTGGAATGCGTGACACCTGGCGACGGGTGACTCTGCCACTCATTCGGAATGGATTTGTCGTGGCTTGGGTCTTGATGTTCCTGCAAACAATGAAGGAATTACCTGCGACTCTCTTGTTGCGGCCGGTAGGATTCGACACCCTGGCCATTCGCGTCTGGATGGAAGCGAGTGAGGAATATTACCAGCTCGCTGCCCCTTCCGCGCTGCTCATTGTCTTACTGAGCCTCCCGGCACTGGCTTTGTTGGTCTCGAAAGATTGGCGCGCGGCATAGCAGGATGCTGAAAAACTATGTTGAGACAGCGAGAACTTCGATCGCCGCAAGTGTAAGGCAACAGGAAAGCGCCGCGCAGGATGCTCAAAAAGTCCGTCCAGCAAGGCCGCAGGCGAGTCGAAACCGGAGGAGGTACCGACCGCACTTCGTGAGGCCGTTCGCTTGTACAATGGGCCTTGGCGAACGGAAAATCCCCTCCAGCACTTCCGATCTCCGAGAATCTCAATCGGCACGTTGAGGATTTCGATAAGCCGAGAACGAAGCGGCGGACTTTTTCAGCATCCTGGTAGAGGAAGGATCGTGATTCCGTGACTTCGGACCGTTCCACTGCACCACGCCCCTCAGGGGAGGGCACATTACAGGGTAACCTTTTTACGCCGGTCTCGTCGGTCTTGAGCTACGCCACGTCTCCTGCGCCTACGAAGCCGGACGGCCTGCGGTCCAGGGAATTTCGTTTG
>DATHTZ010000629.1:0-5752 GCA_035462675.1 Nitrospiraceae bacterium
ATAACAATGTTCCGTCTTGACCGCGTGGGCCATAGGCCAATCCATTCTATTCGTGAAGCGTGCTCACAGAATCAGCCGTCCTCAGAATCGTCAAGCCAGATAACTGCTCTGTTGTCCCGTTCGCCTGTCTAGCAGGGATTCTGGTTACACTCGCACCTGTTTTCACATTCAACCTCGACCTCAGCCTTCTGCCTTCAGCCTTTTCGAAAGGCGCTGTCCGACTACAGTCCAACCAGCTTTTTAATTTCTGTCCGCAATGTGTCTCGTTGTTCAACTGTCCAGGCGTCGAGTCGTGCGAACAAATGAGCCATGGGCCCGGTGAAGGGAGCCACGACGGTGTCGCGGCGCTCTGCCAACATGCCGTCGGCCTCGGCAATGCGGATTTTTTCGTTCGCGATATGCCGCGACAAGCATTTCGAAATCATGAGTTGTTGCCCCGGTGTCCCAACGACGTCCCCTAAAATTTTGCTCCGGACCACATCCAACTCCTCTGGAATGGCCACCTTCACACGCACGGCCTGGGCCGTCGGCCAGGATGCCCGCTGGATCGAATAGTCGTAGGAAAATACCTGCTCGCGAGGTTCGCGGTAGGGTCCAGTCACATCAATTATTTTTATCCGAGTATCCATGGCAATCTCCAGAAGGCTACAGAAAAACTCAGTTTATACGCAAACACCGTTTGAATCTTGCATAGCGATACCATGTCAACATAGCCGCAGGATGCTCAAAAAGGCCGTTCAGCAAGGCCGCAGCCGATGAAAGCACCGGAGGCGTAGCCTCTGGGCTACGTTGAGGATGCTTTCGAGGTGAGAACGCCGCTGGCGGACTTTTTCAGCACCCTGCTAGGATCGTTCTCCCGACAGATAACGCACAACACGCTCGGCCGCGACCGCCCCATCGCGGATACAGTCAGGAATCCCGACGCCTCGATAGCCTGCGCCGGTGAGGATCAATCCCCCATAGCGACTGAGTGCCGCCTCAATCTGGTTTAGTCGTTCGAGATGTCCCAGCGTGTACTGCGGCATGGCCTTGATCCATCGGTTCACTTCCACATATCCTGGTTCCGCCGTCACGCCGCATAGACTGGCCAATTCTGTTCTGACCCGTGCCACCAATGCTTGGTCATCCAATTGGAGAATGGCTTCTCGTCCGACCCCGCCGACATAACATCGAACCAAGAGTTGATCCGGCGGAGCGCGATGTGGCCACTTGAGCGATGTCCAGGTCGCCGCAATGAGGTCGCGCCCTTCCGCCCGCGGAACGACAAACCCGAAGCCTTCAGCCACACCGGACACCGCGGCACGCGGATAGGCCAACGCGATCGTGGCAGTCGAGGCATAGGGAATCATTTCCAGTAACCCGCCGGCAATGGGCGAGAGCGGGCGAACCAATTCCCCCGATACATAGGCCGGGGTTGCCAATACGAGACTATCCACGGACAAGGCCGAGCCGTCATGAAGAATGACGTCGTACCTCCAGCGACCTGGCTGATGGGATCGCACACGCAGGGCGTCAACGGCACAGTTTCCCCTGAGCACGACGCCTTGGTCTGTTAATCGGCGGACAAGGGCGGTCACCAGATCTGATAACCCATTCTTGAGACTCACGAACATTGTGTGCTTCGGGCCGGAATGCGTGGCGGAAGGATCGGGCTTCCGAGACGCCATCATTCCGCGAATCATACTTCCGTACTGTTCTTCCAATTCGACAAAGCGTGGAAAGGTCGCCTGCACGCTCATCTGCTCCGCATCTCCCGCGTAGATGCCGGCCATCAAGGGTTCCAGCATTCGCTCAAATGCCTGCCGGCCCACGCGCCGCCGAAAGAACGATGCCAGCGATTCATCTTCCGGCGACCGTTTCGCCTGCACGACCAGATCCAGCCCCATCCGCGCGAGCCCTATCCAACTCAAGAGGCCGCTTCGGAGAAAGGGACCTAGCTGATTGGGGGAAATGACGACGAGTCCCTCTGGAAGTTCATGCAGACGGCCATGCGAGTAGACGCAAGCCCTCTTGCTTGTCTCATTGGTATTGATGAGCTGATTGGTCAACCCTAATTTGGCGCAGAGTTCGAGGGCGGCTGGTTTCTGGGACAGAAAGGAATCGGGCCCCGCTTCTGTCACAAGATCGCCGATCCGATGAGTGACGATTTTCCCTCCCCAGTCGGACGCGGCATCGACTACCGTGCAGCGGATCGGGATACCGGCAGCAATAGCCCGTTCCTGAAGAGCGAAGGCAGTCGAGAGACCTGAGATTCCTCCACCGATGACGGCGACTGGGCGAAGATTGCTCACAAGGTATTGCAGGAAGACGATTCGTGTACCCTGAGCCCAGACACCAACGTGTCGAGGAGGGGAGGCGAGTCGTTCAGCATGGTCATCGGTGCGCTCGATAGTGAAGTGAGGCGGAGCAGAACTGGGCCGCCCTGCACATCCAGCAGTGACGGCGTCACATTGTCCAGGCTAGCCGGCCCACTCATCGCCATGAGGAGAACGGCGATGGGAGGTTGCGACCCTGACATCCAATCACCAGAGCATATCGCGCATGGCTGATAGCGAATGGTCAGACGGACGACAAACCCTGTGGTATCTACTTCCCACCATCAGCTATAGGCCATTCGCCATACGCTCTTGTCGTTATCGTTGACTCAGCTTATGCACCATGTCGATGGTTGCGGCCACATGTTCTACCGGAGTCGTCGGCAAGATCCCATGGCCTAGGTTGAAGATATGTCCCGGACGCCCGCCGGCTCTGCGCAGAATATCTTCCACCCGCCGTTCGATTTCATGCAACGGTGCAAACAACGCTAAGGGGTCGAGATTTCCCTGCACGGCCACGTCATGTCCCACCGTCGCCCAGGCCTCGTCGAGATGGATACGCCAGTCGATCCCAATGACATCGCCGCCTGCGTCTCGCATCTGACGCAGCATGGCCGAGGTGCCGGTGCCGAAGTGAATCATCGGCACGCCTTCCCGTTTCAGCCCCTCAAAAATCAATTGGACATGTGGCATCACATATTCGACATAGTCGCCGACCGAGAGGCAGCCCACCCAACTATCGAACAATTGAATGGCCTGCGCCCCGGCCTTGATCTGCCGTCGTAGATATCCCGTGATGACTCGAGCGAACTTGTCCATGAGTTGATGCCAGGCCTTCGGCTCGCTATACATCAGTTGTTTGGTGAGAAGATAGTTTCGCGAGCTTCCGCCCTCGATCGCATAACTGGCGAGTGTAAACGGCGCCCCGGCAAATCCAATCAGCGGTACCCGCCCGTTCAGGGCGCGCCGAGCTTGACGGATGGCGTCGGCCACATAGTTGAGTTCACCACCGTCAATGACGTTGAGCCGTTCGACAGCCGCCTGGTCCCGCACAGGGTTGTGGATGACCGGTCCCTCGCCTGCCGCGAACTCCAGGCTGAGCCCCATCGGTTCAAGCGGCAACAGGATGTCGGCAAAAATGATGGCTGCATCGAGTGGAAAGCGATCGACCGGCTGGAGCGTGACCTGCGCCGCCAACTCGGGGGTCTTGCACAGTTCGAGGATCGAATGCTTCGCGCGGAGGGCACGATATTCTGCCATATACCGGCCCGCCTGGCGCATGAACCAGACCGGCGTACAATCGACAGGCTCCCGTCTGCAGGCTTTTAGGAAACGCTCGTTTATCATTTCGGCATTCTAGAGACGAGGGAGCGAAGGTGTCAATTCGCAACGAGCGAGCGTCGTATCGATGTGAAGATTGCGGTACGGAGTCTATGTCATTAGTAGGCAACTCCTCCAAGGCAGAAAGGACAAACGGGAAGATTTAGTAATCGTAAAAACCTCGGTTGACAGGGTGTGAATCTCTCTACTAGACTGCCTGCTCCCGCTGGGACCGGCAGTTAACGCGATCAACGAGGTAGATAGGGAGGCCCGAATCCGGATGGCGAAAAAAACGGTAAGTGAATCGGACGAAACCAGACTGAAAAAGAAGGTGGCCGCGACATTGACCGGCCACAAAAACCCCAAAGAGGATGAAGCCCTTCGTTCGTTGAGGAAGCGGCTGAAACGGACACAACGGAAACGGCGTACGACAGCGTTGCGCAAGAAAAATTCTGCGAGCAAGAAAACGGCCGCTCCTGCCGCGAAATAACCTCCCGGTCGGGGCAGTTGACGGGCCAATGAATTGTTAACCCGGATTATTCATGAATGCCGTCGCGAGGCGTTCGAGACCGAAGCTCGCCGGGGCTTCTCGCAAGGAAGGCCGACGGAGGCGTACTGGCAGTCCGTCGAGAAGGCCGAACGAGAAAAGCCCCGCCGGGCGAGAGGATCGGACGAAGCAATCATGAATAGGCCGGGGATAAGGTAGTACGAATGGAACCATCACGACCCACAGAAGAGGGCGCAACTCTCCCCGTTTCAGAGCCGGTGACCGATGCCTTGACCGATCAGGTGGCGGCGGAGTTCACAGGAGAACAGCCGGTATCGGTTGAGCCGACAGCGGAACCGACCGAGCCAGTCGTCCTTGAAGAAGAGAAGGTCAAGGACGAGATCGAGATCCAGATCGATCTGCTCAAGGATCCCGATTGGGTGGTCCGACGTGAAGCGGCCATTACGCTCGGGGAAATGGGCGATGAGCGTTGCGTGGAACCGCTAGGCCATGCGTTGCGCGACGGTGACTGGCAGGTTCGAGAAGTCGTCATCGAAGGGTTGGGGCAGATTGGTTCTCCCGCCGTCGAACTGTTGATCAAGTTGCTCCGTGACTGGGACGTTCGGAAGTATGCGATTGCCGCGTTAGGGAAGATTCGCGACGAGCGTGTGCTCGATCCTCTCATGCTGCAGTTGCGGAACGACGAGTTCAAAGACGATGCGCTCAACGCGTTAGTCGAGCTGGGCCAACCGGCATTGCCGCGATTGGTCACAGCGCTGAAAGACAAAGACGAGACTGTTCGGAAGCAAGCGGTGCTGGCATTAGGACGGATCAAACATGCCGAGGCGATCGACCCTCTTATCGACATGCTTTCCGACCGTGATTGGTTTACACGATTGACCTCTGCGGCGGCGCTTGAAGCGATCGGCGATGATCGAGGCCGCGAAGCGATCAAGCCGTTGATGAAGGATCCTGACATGGTGGTACGGATGCGGGTAGAGCGGATTCTCGCGAAGTGGAAGAAACAACCTGCCACCACATAGCAGGATACTGAATAGCAGGATACTGAGAAAGCCCGCCAGCTTCGTTCTCGGCTCATCGAAATCCTCAACGTACCCTCGGAGGGTACGTTGAGGATTTCGATGAGCCTGCGGCCTTGCTGAACGGCTTTTTTGAGCATCCTACTAGAAATTATTTGTTCAGCTGCCGGTCGACCTCCCGTTGAATGTCGTCGAGCTTCTTAATCGGCACCGTTTTCCCCATTGACAACTCCAGTCGCACTTCCCGGAGCTTTCCTGTCAGCGCCTTTATGGCGAGGCTCGACTCATCCTGCTTCGCGCCCTTCATGGCATTATCCAGTGTCTCAGCCGCCTCGCCGAGTTGCTTGGCGGCTTCCCCCAAGTTTTTGTCGAGCAGTTCCGATTTCGCCTGCACCACCCGTGACTTGGCGTCGAGCAGCCCTTGCCGTCTGCGCAGGTCTCTCTCGATTCCCATCGTCGTGTCGATGATGTTGCGCGACGTGTCTTTGAGCGAATGTTGAAGGTCCGAGACCGTTTGTTGCAGTGAGCCAACCGGGCGCTGGCCGAAATAAAATCCGAGACCGAACGACAGGGCGGCCAGGGCAAGAACG
>DATHTZ010000630.1:0-2227 GCA_035462675.1 Nitrospiraceae bacterium
CTTGCATTCACCGGGCGTGGCCGTTGATGGCAAAGGCGACAGGTCCATCGCTCGGTTTCCGCGCCACAACATCGGCAGAATCTCGGTCAAACGGGATCAACGCCGCGACACCCGGTTGAGTTGGCAGGGCTGGCGAGCACCCACGTTGCCTCAATGCTCACCGTGCCGCACGGGCGCTTCAGCAATAGATGAAGTCGGCTGCTGGCAATCCGCCGACAGCGCGTTGAGTACTTCGTCGTGCGTGTCACGGCCCTGACCGGCGAACTCGGAGTTGGTGCTGCTGTGGTATATTGTGGGCTGGAACGGAGTTCGACACCAAATGGACACCATGGATGAGCACCAAACGGGAAGGCGACATGGCCGGATCTCCATGCTGTGCTTGGTGTCTGTTATGGTGTCTGTTATGGTGTCCGTTTTTGGGTCAGAACGGGTAGAATTGAGAGAGAACAGAGACTTTGGAGACTCGCTGCAGAAGCGCCGAAGTCCTCTGGAATCTGCTAACTAGCTGATTTGGTAGTGAGCGGGAGTAATTCAGTGGTAGAATGTCAGCTTCCCAAGCTGAACGTCGCCGGTTCGAGTCCGGTCTCCCGCTCCATATTCTGGCTCTACTCCAACAACGGGGGCAGGCTCTACTCCAACAACGGGGGCAGACCCCAATACCAGACCTTCCTAAGAACATAGCACCTGCACTCGTTGTCGGTAATTTTCGAAGTTGCGGAACCCGTACGCCTGCCTGCTGATCGTCTCCATCTTATTGTGAAATCCCTCGGTGATGCCGTTGGAGCGAGTGAATCGCCACATGCGCGCAATCTCGGCCGACCAGGAGTGGAGGGTGTCTCCGAGCGTAACCAGTTGCGCCAGTCCGGACTGGCGCAAGTCAACGATGGCACGCAGGAAGCGCGGGACCAGCTTTCGGCACTGCTTGCGCGTTCTGTGCTTCTTCAGCAGGATGGAGCAGAGCCGCTGTTTGAAGGCGTAGATTCGCTCCAGCGCCGGCCGCTCGGCCAGGTAGGCCATCAGCCGAACTCTCTGCTCGGGTTTGAGGTTGTGCCGATGGCGCCGCATCAGGGAGATCAAGCCGCGGTGTTTCGAGCCGACCGGGTCGATGTCCCGCCAACAGGCCAGGAAGTGGTGGTTGATGAGGCGGATCACGTGAAACCGGTCGGCGACAATGACGGCCTTGGGAAAGTGCTTTCTGACGATCGAGCGATAGACCACAGCCAAGTCCATGCATAGGATCCGGACCCGCTCTTTGCCTTTGAGGTTATGAAGATAGGACTCCAAGCTGGCTTCCGAGCGGCCGAGCGTGACGTCATAGATGCGATGGTTCTTCAGATCGCAGAACGTCGTGGCGTAGCCCATCTTGCGGGTGAAAAAGTGCTCGTCGATGCCCAACACTCTCGGGCATTCGGGCGAATGATCCTGACGGGCTTGCCGTTGCAGGCGCCGCAGAAAGTAGCGCTGCACGGTCGCGGCTGCGATGCCCTTCCGACGTCCCAGGCAGCTTCGGTTGATGCCATCGAGGTGCTGCTGAAAGACCATCTCCTGGAAACTCTCACTGGCTCTCTGGGACGGCTGGATCCCCGGCAATTGCTGTCGAAAGGAGCGGCCGCAATCCAGGCAGCGGCTTTTGCGAACCCGCAGGTCCAAGATGACTTGCCGGAATCCCCAGTCGTCATGCCGCACGGTTCTCCGGCACCAGCCCTTGTTTCGAAGACGCGCGCCCCCGCACTTGGGGCACGATATCGGCCCGGTATACCGGGCCGATATCGTGATCGTGCCGCCACTTCGCTGAATGTCGCTAATCTGGAATTGGGGCAGGCCCAATACGATTTCTGAATCGGTCAAAACGTTTCTCCCAAGATTGTTTTACCAATCTGAGATCAGCGCCTGCCCCCGTTGTTGATCAAGAGCCAGAAGTTTGACACCTCGAAGCCGGTGCCCATCCCGTTCGGGCTGAAGTCGCTCTGGACGCAGGACAACTCTATTCGGGGGATGAAGTAGGCATCTGCGGCCACTATACCATTGGCCGTTAGCGATGACTCTTCAATGCTCCCTTTGAGTGAATTGCTGTCCGTCCTGATCCATGCTACGCCGCGCAAAGTGGTCCGGCGTGCTGACATCTGCATGCAAAACAGGACGAATAAAAAGAAAAAGCTGATTTGAATGAAAGAATCATTGACGGGTGCGATATACTCGTTGGCATGGCGCAAGGTATTTCGACCTT
>DATHTZ010000631.1:0-5998 GCA_035462675.1 Nitrospiraceae bacterium
AGCACTATTATCGCACCTGTGAAAGTTCAATGATTCAGGCCGGTTGGACTTCTTCCAAGACCTAGCTGGACGTGAAAATGGTGAACTAAACGTGCCTCGCCAACTTCCTCGCTATTTTGAAGAAGCGACCTGCTAAAAAGAATAGAAGGCTAGTGCGAGACAGTTCTAGGCGGATAGAGAAGCGGTTTTGTAATCCTCTCTGAACTTCCCATCTAACTCGTTGTCAAATCAGTGGAAGACCAAGCCTCTATTGGATTTTCGCCGATTCCATGACTTCGGTATATTGCGGTCTGTTCAGGCGAATTTCGGTCGATTTTGGTTCAAATGGACACACAGGGGACACGTAGGGTTTCTCATTAAAATAGAGTGAGTGAATGCTCAAACGACCGACACAAACCACCAGGGAGATAGATATGAGAGCTGCGAAAGCGTCAGTGCTTGCCTTGCTTCTGACGGTGGACCTTCTGCTTGTCCCTGTGGTCTCCTGAACCCCGCCTTGAACAATATCTACCAGCGAGAAACGCCAGATAGCCCGCCAGTGTCCTCGGAGAATCACCCGCAACGATATGGCGGGGATCGTGGGGAGCCTGTTCAGGGAACTGCGAGACCGTGATGGTAAAGGACGTGAACAGGCCGGATAAGAGATGTGCGCTGTGTGATGGAGTTGTCAGATGGTTTTACTAGCGAACAAACCATCGAGTTCTTTGGCAGAAGGACGCCTCGGCAACTCAGGTCGTTTCTCCCAAGCCCTGAATGCCGTAGAGAACGCGGGGTCGGCATTTTTGCAGAAGCCTGTGCGGGTGAACACACAAATATGCGATGAATAGGCGATCCAAGCTCCAAGGATGCTATGGTGCGCGATTCTCTTAGGCTGATCTTTTGGACGGTCCCAGTCATAGCCTGAGCGGCTCGGCTCAACGTATAATGATTTTGCTCGCCAATTGTGTCGTTGCATGGGCAACTTCTTATTCAGTCGCAACCCTATAGCGTGCAATTCATCACTGGCTTTTATAGACTCTGGAGTTGGCTTATCTACTAGCGTGGCCTGAAAAATTCGATTCAGCTTGGTATCGCTTCCACTGGGGATATTGATGAGCGGAGCATCCAGACCGAAGGTTTGTTTGACCACATGGTTTCTGCACTTGAGTCTGATTGCTTGAACAGTGAACGTACGCCCCTTCTCAACCATTTCTTCCCATAAACGAAATAGGAGTCGGCTTCGGCCTATCTCTTCAATTGCAAATAGCGCTATAGCGGTGGCACTGGCATACTTTCCATTTCGACATAGAAATACAGAATCGTGGAGAAGAAGGCCCCCTTGCTCAAGAGCATAGGAACTCCCCTCCAAGAGGTACTGAAGTGTCACTGGTGGTAAGTTGAGAGCGCATTTCATGAGCGTTCCCTGCAGTTGAGTTGTTACTTTCTTAGGTCCATCACGATTTGCACTACCGTTCCCACAAGCGATAATACTGCTAGAACGATAAACCACATTTGCGTGTTTTTGCTCTTGCGTTCAAGGGTGTTAATGTATTGCTGTAAAAGAAGATGGTTGATCGTAATACCCCGAATGATGTCTCGATGCTGCGTTCCTGTGTTGGTATTATTTTGATTAGAAAGACCGGACAGGTGTTCAAGTAGCTTCGCTCTGCTCTCGGTGAAAACCGCGCCTGTATGGAAAGCCATATGGCAGCTTCGTATTTATCGGTCGTACACTTACCTCCCGGTGAGAATGGTATCATTCAGCGCAGCACAGCGCCCGCTAGCTTACACCTTGGTGTTCGTCACAGGCATAGAATGACCTTCCCCCGATTCCGTGGACACCCGGTTAAGCCACAGCTGTTCTCGCTTCGAACTCGGCCGGGGAATAGTAGCCGAGTGTGGAGTGACGCCGTCGCCGATGATAGAACACTTCGAGATACTCAAAGATATCCTGTGTCGCCTCGTCCCGTGTGCAGTACTGGCGATGATAGATGAGCTCGCGCTTCAGGGTGCCGAAGACACTCTCGACACAGGCCTTGTCCCAACAGTTCCCCCGTCTTGACATGCTGCCGGTCATGCCGTGCGTCATGAGCAGCTGCTGATACGCGGTGGCGGCATACTGGCTCCCCCGATCCGAGTGGTGCAGGAGCCCCGCCGTGGGGGTGCGATGGTGGATCGCCATGGTCAGCGCCTGCTGCGCGAGGTCACCGGTCAGCCGAGCTCCCAGCGCCCAGCCAATCCCCACACGTGAGTAGAGGTCGAGGACCACCGCCAGATAGAGCCAGCCCTCCGTGGTCCAGACATAGGTCATATCTCCAGCCCACACCTGGTTGGGTTGCGCGACCGTGAACTGACGATTGAGCGCGTTCGCCGCCACGGGCATCCGGTGATGCGACTGCGTCGTCGCGCGCCACTTCTTCACGGTCTTGGCCCGTATCCCTTCAGCCCGCATGAGCCGTGCGATACGCTTTTCACCGACCCCGTGCCCCCGTTTCATCAGGGCGTCCCAGATGCTGGGACTGCCGTAGGTCTCGCGGGACTCTCGGTGGATCACCCTGATTTCCGAGAGCAGGATGCGGGTGTGCCCCGCACGGCGGCTCTCGGGCCGATCCCTCCAGGCATCATAGCCCGCGGGCGACACGGCGAGCGCGCGGCACATGAGCCGGATGGGATAGCGGCAGCTGTACTCGCGAATCGCTCGATATTTCATCGGGACTCCTTCGCGAAGCACGCCGCCGCACGTCGTAAAAAATCCCGTTCCTGGGTCACCCGCGCCAACTCCCGCTTCACCCGCGTGAGTTCTTCGGCTTCGGCACGTTGCGTAACCCGTGTCGTGCCATGGGCCTCGGCCTGTTGGTGCTGGGTGCGCCACCGATACAACACGTTCTCGGGAATCCCCAGATCCCGTGCCACCTGGGCCACGGGGTGGGCGGACTCCCGCACCAACCGTACTGCCTCGATCTTAAATTCCTCGGTATACCGACGTCGCGTTTTTACTAGCATGGTCACCTCCGATTTCACCATGCTCCCCCTCATGGAGGTGTCTGTAAAATCAGGGGAGGCTCAAATTTAGCACAGCAAAAGAAGTTTTCAGAAGGCCAGAGGCTTCCCTTTCATGCCTCAACGTATTGGTATTGCATCCAAGCACCGGTTCCTTCTCTGGATTCCCTGGATCACCACCCCTGCTCCCTGCTACGTGGCAGCTGTTTTAAAAACCCCTACCTTGCCCACGGCTCACGATCCTGTGCTCCGCTTCGAGCCAATCATCCAGATCGTATCCATCCTCTCGCCCACGTTGGTCATACAGCGCATAGGCCAAAGCGGCGATCGTCATTACATCCTTTCCCGTGATGGCTTGAGTGTCCAAAGATGCCTCCGCTTCCTCGACGTTCTCTTCTTACGGGTGCGGGTATTTTTTGAATGTTCGTTGCTACATCCGTCTCGACTCCTTCTTTTTACAACTTCGCCACCGCGCTCCTCCCCTCCTTAGGGGGTAATCAGAACTAGGATTTCCCATCGTATGGAGGAGATCGGATGTGTCATAGAGTGAAGATGCTTCAGCATATGTGCCCACGAAGGATAGGTATTATTTCATTGCCATATTCCGGCATTCTTCAGCGCACTTGTGACAGGCTTTCGCGCATTGCTGACAATGCTCCGCTTTATGTTTGGCGCATTCATCGCCGCACGCCTGACAAATCTCCGCGCATAACGCGCAGAATTTCGCCGCATACGGTGAGCTTCGTGACATGAGTTGAGCGGCCAGACTGCAAATATCGGCGCAGTCCCGGTCAAGTTCGATGCACCGCACCATCATTTTGATGTCTGGTTCGCGCAAACAGGCTGCTGCGCACTCTTCGCACGCGGTGACGCATTCATTGCAGGCCTCGATACAACTTTGGTAGTGTTTAGATGGCATAACCTTTCTCCTTATTTGTTTTGTTTGTTTCTGTATCAGCGAACGTCGCGTTCGCAAAATCTCTCCATGCATTTTGCACCGGGGGACGGCTTCGCTATGGGCCACTACCGTGGATGATGGGAGGACGCCGCCCCGCAGAAAACGGATCCTGCCGAGAGCTGTCTTTCGTCGCACGGTCGGAAGTCCTGCCTGCGCGTCAGTCGACGCGACGCGAACCAGCTTTGTGTTCACGAACTCCGTCTCGCTCGTAATTGGTTCTTAATGGTTCCAATAGTTCCAATAGACACCTTCTCATTGCGGAGAGGTCGAAGTCTGTTCAAAACAGCTCAGCTCGTTGATGATCGTCTCCATAACAAAAATGTGACATTACTCGGTGATGCATCTTTCTTCTTCATGCCTGCCCGTCAGCCTCACCATCAGGGCCAACACCCATTCCTCCGTTCAACTCCTCCGTTCAACCAGGAGAAGGAGCGTCGGCCATTTGACGCTGAGTTTACTTGGTGTCGACCGGTGAGCGCTCCGCGCCACCCCCGCCATTTTTTGTCTCGCCCATTGGACCAGCGGCGTCGCGGTCTCCGAAATTCTGTCCCTCGCCTACTCCCAGCGGGACTCACTTTTTCGTAAGGTCTGTAATCGGTCTTGGGGCACCTGAATGTCCGGGGAGAGATCTGTCGCCTTCGTCTCGAGCTGTTCCTTGGACACATTGAGAACAACGTTTCCTTGTTCCTTGTTCACTTTGAAGGCGCTCCAGGGATAGGCTTTCAATTGGCCGATATCGCCAATTGAGATCATGGCATACTCAATCCTCTTGGTCTCAGCATCCAGATGAGTTGTTCCAACTTGCCCAGGTCCTGGCCTTTGGGATTCTTGACAGTGTCGCCGATCATGTCATTATTGGCTTCCATCTTCTTCCCTCTGGCGACGGGCATGATGGTGTACTTGCTCGGGAGACCGCCTAGGCCCTTGGTGTTGATCATATCCATCTCGCCTGCCTGAATCGCTCCCCGGGGCTTCGGCGATCCGATCTCGCTCGCGTCGGGGAGATTGCCCGACTTCATTTCGGCATGAGAGTACGTAGCGAATGGGAAGCTCACCAATCCCATTCCGATGAATACCATCGCTATCCTCGTCATGATGTAGTCTCCTGTATCTGTGATGCACCTGTTTGTGGTACTCGATGAATCTACAGTCATGCTTAGCCACTGGACAGGTTGCGGTCTGGTCAATACAGCTCAGCGCTGTCGTTCGCGTTCTTCCTACAAAGCGTCCGCCCACGAGCCCCCTATGCCCCTCATGATTCGCCCGTAATGCCGCGTCCTGTTTTCGCGGATAGTCTTGATTACCGTGGCGATTATGCTAAAAGATCCATTGTATCAGTGGTTCCCGGCACCTACCGCGTTCAATGGAAGAAGATCGGAAAGGCTCAACGAATGGCGAAGTTTCATCCCCAGAAGTTCCTCGCACAAGTCGGCAACGGCAAAACGACACTGACATGCCCGAAGAAACGGATTCTCTTTTCGCAAGGAGATGCGGCGGATGCTGTGTTCTATCTCCAGACGGGAAAGGTCAAGTTGACCGTGAACTCATCGCAGGGCAAAGAAGCCATCATCGCGGTGCTGGAGCCAGGTGCCTTTTTCGGTGAAGGGTGTCTGGCCGGACAGTTGGTGTGCATGGCCACGGCAGCCGCTGCGGAAAAAGCCACAGTCGTCCGCATTGACAAACAGGCGATGATCCGTGCGCTCCATGCTGAGCCCAGCTTCTCCGAGATGTTCCTGGCGTATCTTCTGTCTCGCAACATTCGCATCCAAGAGGACGTGGTCGATCAGCTGTTCAATTCCAGCGAGAAGCGGCTGGCGCGGGTGCTGCTGCTCATGGCCCATTTCGGAAAAGAAGGCAACTCGGACGCGATCATTCCGAAGATCAGTCAGGACATGCTCGCCGAGATGATTGGCACCACGCGCTCCCGCGTCAGTTTCTTCATGAATAAGTTCAGGAAGCTGGGCTTCTTGGATTACAACGGTGGCGTCCACGTGCACAGTTCCCTCCTCAATATCGTCCTCCACGACTAGGTTCCCATCTTCCGGCTGAATCATCGCGCAG
>DATHTZ010000632.1:0-3109 GCA_035462675.1 Nitrospiraceae bacterium
CCTTGCGCTGGTCCAGCGTCACCACGGTCACCGTGGCCTTCTCCTCCAGGCTGCCACTCACTCGCACGAGCTTCCAAAAGTCCTTCCCATTGTAGTCCTGCCAAATAGTGACGGGCACACCGCGGCTCGTCTTGCTGATCAGAAACTTATAATCAAGCTCGGTCCCTGATGGGACCCGCACCGTCGTGGCGAAGGTATCGCCCTGCCGGACCATCCGGCTATGCATGATCTTGTTGTCCTTCAACACCGTTCCAGCGGGGCGGGCGGCCTCAGGGATCGCTTGCCATTCATTAATGCCCCACACCAGCCAGACCTCCTCGGCTCCCGCGATGCGGTAGCGGATCTCCTGCGCGACAAGTGAAAGGTCGGCCAATCGTCCAGAAGGCCAGGCCTTGCGTCGCTCTAAGTTGACCTTCGTCAATCCAGATTCAAATTCTAAGCGGCCATCAAACTGCGCGATTAAACTCCCTGCCTGGCTTCCGTCACGTTGGCTGCGGGTCATGGATCCGATTGATTTGGCAATCAAAAACCTATAGTTAATATCCGCTCCAGGAGGAACCTGCACGGTGGTGGTGAAGACATCCCCTTGGCGAGCCATAAAGGTTTTCATGATTTCATTTTTCAGCACCGTTGCTGGGGGACGGGCAGCATTAGGGATCGCTTGCCACCCGTCCAGGCCCCAGACGAGCCAGACTTCCGCCGCTCTCGGCGCGCGGTAACGGATCTCCTTCGTAACGAGCGGTAGGCCGCCTGCCCGACCAGCGAACCAGGCCTTGCGTTGCTCTGTTGCCATAGAAGTCGCCTTGCTGGATTCGACACCAAGCACGCCATCAGTTGTCATAATTAAACCAGATCGATCACCCGCATCCTCCCAGACGTTGACTGGCGCCCCCCCCTCCATCTTTGTGACGAGGAACCTGTACTCGATCGGCATCCCTGGAGGCACGCGTATCGTAGTCACGAAACTGTCTCCCTTCCGGACCAGCAGCGTGTGCATCAACTGATCTTTCACATTTGTTCCGGATGGGCGGAAGGTCTCTGGCACGTTGTGCCCCCCGTTGACGCCCCACACAAGCCACACTTCGCCTGCACCCTCGGCATGATAACGGATCTCCTGGGCGACGACCGGAAGATCCGTCGTCAGGCCAGAAATCCACGCCTGACGGTGCTCCGCCGTAAGCTGACTCACTGTGGATTCGAACTCGATTAGGGCATCAACCTTTGCTGTTGGCAAAGACCGACCCTCTTCCCACAATTTTATGGGGATGCCTCGATCCGTCTTGGTGATAAGAAAACCGTAGTCAATCACCGTTCCTGTGGGGACCCGAATCGTAACAGTGAAGGTATTGTCGATGCGGACGAGCGGAGTCTGCATCACCTTGTCCGGCACAATAGTTCCCGGGGGTCGCATAGCGTCGGGGACATGTTGCCAGCCATTAATTCCCCAAACGAGCCAGACCTCCCCGGCTTCTGGAGCGTGGTACCGAATTTCGCGTGTGACAAGTTGGGACGATACGCTGTTCTTTCCTTGTTCGACCAAAGATTCTGGGCCTGCTTGGGCTGCTTGAGAAAAGAACAACATGGCGAAGAGAAAACCGTAGCACAGCTTGGTCAGGTTGAACGGATGGATTTCCATGTCGCAGCAATAATCGAATAGCCGCTTTCCATACGCGGGCGCCGAAAGTTTTCTTGATCCCGTGGCCATGTTATTATTTTTGAATGGACCTCGCATGAATAACTCTGGTCGACGAGTCTGCACTCTCTCTTTCTGAGAGAGTGACACTCAAAAGGTATTGCAGGGTATAGCGAAAAGCGTTGGTGGATTCATCAAAGCCCTGCGGGAAATACCAAATCGGCGACCGAATTCGTTCAGTTTTCCCAACACACACATGATATCCGTGTGTTTCCATCGATTCGTGAACACCATCACCGTCACAGTCCTTTGTGCTGGGGGTGCATAGACGGAGAATCGGGAAGGGCTGCGAGTTGCTTCGCACGTTTCTGTGACGCGCTGTATACTCGCGGGCTTCGGAATGCTCCCGTAAGCTCGGCCAGAATCAGGCGCCGAGGAAATCCGCGAGGCCGCAGCAGTCGGGGAATAATCCAGCGGCCAAACCACTGCCGCGCAACAAACTGTAGTGCCTGACGACTGCTGACAGTTCGATTCCTGACGCAGGTAAGCAGATAGGATCCGAAGCTGCGACCGTTATCATAGATCTGTTGGTGCAAGAAGTCCCGAGAGCGTCTATGAATGTGCCATACTAGTGCCGAAGGCTCATAGACTAACGTGTGCCCCTTGGCAACCAGGCGATGGAACATGTCCAAGTCACCGCCACCTCCGGTGGAAGTGCCTACATCTAGAGCGACGTCAAAAAGGCCGACCTCGCTAAAGACTCGGCTGCGAAATGCCATATTTGCGCCGACTCCGAACGCCTGGGCGGCCAGCAGCTCATAAGCGTTCAGTTCACTCTTCCGAAAGGTACGGCGAGAAAATCCTTTACCCATCCCCCCGTACTTGATCTCGAAAAGATGCTGCGCTTCCGATTCAAGTTCCGCGGGAGCAATAAACCCTGTCACAGCCATGACCTCGGGATCTGAAAACGTTTTCCCGATGGCGCGTAACCACGCTCGATCGACGCGAACATCGTCGTCGGTGAATGCGATAATGTCATGACGGGCTTCGGCAATGCCACGGTTCCGTGCCCAATCGAGCCCTGGCCGGTCCTCCCGCACGTAGCGTACAGGAAGGGAAGAGACCAGCTTTGCGGTAGCGTCTGACGAGGGAGCGTTGTCAATCACCATGACTTCATAGTTTGGGTAATCGAGCGCCAGAACTGTTCTCAGACAACCGGCAAGCAGATCAGTTCGATCGCGGGTACAGATCACGACGCTGATCGGATCTGTGAGCCGTTGTTCTGTCCGAGAGGCAATCATGCGTTTTTTGAGAAGGTTAACGGCGAGGCGCCAGCTCAGTTGCTCGGTAATTTCTTCGTACAGTCTGCGCTCAGAAATGACCGGATGATGCTGTGCATTACTGATGGACAGCCAGCCAATCGGCTCGCTGTAATAGCGCACCATCACATAAAGCCAGTCATACCGCTTTGCTCCC
>DATHTZ010000633.1:0-7823 GCA_035462675.1 Nitrospiraceae bacterium
ACATTCATACCACCGCCGACTTAACCAAGTATGCGATCACTCACGGTATCACCAACCTCTAACATGCAGAATGCTGAGAAAGTCGCCCTTCTCACCCGCCCACCCCAGGCGCACCGAGACGTGCCTGGGGTGGGCGGGTGAGAAATGTTACGACTCCGGGCCTCCACTCGCTGCGGCCTTGCTGAACGGCCTTTTTGAGCATCCTGCTATTATTTCCCCTTGATGGTCCTAGACGTTCAAGCCATCGAATTTCTCGCGTGCCAACATAGTTTTCCCGCAGCCTGCCAACCCCGTTCCTCCCGGGCTATCCTGTTTCCGCACCTGCCGGCCTCTAGCCGGTGCCCCTCAACACCAGGGTTTCCCCTAGTTCTGTCTATTCCCCAAGAAGCCTATAATTCCTATACCGTTGCCTTTCCCGAGTGGAGACGAAAACACATGAAGAAACCACGCATCCTTCTTGCCGACGACCACCCAGAAATGCTGAGCGCGATATGTGGCTTATTGGAAGGCGGATTGGGCAAGGTGGTGGAGACGGTGGCAGATGGGGAGGCGCTTGTAGAAGCGGCGCAACGACTGAAGCCTGACATTATTATCGCGGATATCTCGATGCCTAAGCTGAACGGTCTCGATGCCACTCGTATCCTACAGGCTAGTATCCCGCAGAGCAAAGTCATCATTCTTTCGGTCCATCGAGAGCCGGTCTACGTATCCTTGGCATTCCAAGCGGGAGCCCGAGGCTATCTCCTCAAGAGAACTGGCCTCCATGCAGAACTGCCTAAAGCTCTTCTGCGCGTGATCGCGGGCGATCGCTATATCGGGCTGGGGATGAGAGAGGAGTCCGCGCTTGTCGATGGAGCTGAGGTGTAGCAGGCTGCGGGAAAACTATTACGATACGATAGAAATTCAATAGCCCACACGTCCGAGGGAAAATAAGCACCTCTGCTGAATGCTCAAAAAGGCCGTCCTTGTGGTTCGTCATGCGTGAAACGTCCGAATCCGGAAACGAACGACGCTTCACGAGATACGCGTCATTTCAGTATCGGGGAGCGGCGTACACGCTCGTCGATCCTCTATGCTTTTACAATTAACGCGACAGAACCCTCACTTGCGAGAAGCCTCGGCGGGCTTCTTCGACGGCTCGTGAAGAAACACGGTGACCTTCGGACGAACGAGATCGGCAAAGTCCTTGTATCGGAGCTTGATCGCGCCGACATAGGTCCCGGCTTCAAACACGATGGACTCGTCTTCCGTCAAGAGCTGATCTACATATATTTCCACGCCGTAGAGATTGCAGAACGGTGGCATCGTCTCCACTTGGCAATCTGGGAATAGATTTGAGATCTCCGCTTCCGTTGCCAGTTGCACTCGCGGGCTTCCAGTACATCCCGCAATCGTTTCAAGCCCACCCACTAGGTTGATGGGAGCACCGTCATCACGAAGCCCTGATCTGCCTTGACCGCAACGACTTTCGCGACGAGGTCTCCAGACACCTCCAGCGTCTCCCACTTCATAGGGAATCTTGTTCGTGTCGAGATAACTCTGGAGTCGTTTTAGGATCGGCGTGGCAACCTCCCTCGCTCGACAGAAATAGGTGTGAGTCTGGTTCGTTTGAAGAATGGAATGAGCAAGGGGAATGCAGTGAATGCTTCGAGGGGATATTCATGTAAACGTGAGAAGAATAAGAGGGTTAGCGCGAATTCTGGAGGGGGATTGGAGAAAATATCAGAGGTATTCGTGGCGTTATGGGGCAATCGCACGGCGACGTCTGTCGTGAAATGCAACGAATCAGGCAGGAAAGCCTGCGCGATTCGAGTGGTTGGGAACTTGCACGTAGGATGGAGGAGATTTCTGCACGGGGATGAATGAGAAGCAGCGGGCGACATGGCTGGATGAGATGAGGAACTGGGAGAGTAAGCGTCTATGTGCACAGTAAAGGACGGTCTGGCTGCTCCCGTTATGGCAAAATGGGAAAAACCGGAAGGACTCAATGAGACGCATGCAATCCTGGGATCAGCGGGTTTCCCTCACAGTTTGCAGGCCGCGAAAAAATATTGGGTAGGATGGAAGTTTAATATTAACTCGAGGGAGGAGGAGGTGACATGTTGAAGGAAGTGGCAGGGGATATTTTATTGACGAAGGCGGAGGCCCTGGCGCACGGAGTTGCTCCTAACGATAACTTTGCGAACGGGTTAGCGCTAGCACTCAGAGGACGATGGCCGGCGATGTATAAGGACTTCCGGCATTACTGCCAGACGGCTACGCCAAAGACCGGCGCGCTGTGGACATGGTCTGGTGTTGGCGGTGTTCGGATTGTGAATCTGTTTACTCAGGAGGCTGCTACGAGTCACGGAGCCAGCCATCCCGGCCGGGCCACGATCGAGAACGTGAATCACTGTCTCAAAGCGTTGTGTAAGGTGATTGAGGCTGAGAAGTTCAAGAGTGTCGCGCTTCCACGCTTGGCCACGGGGGTCGGGGGGCTCGACTGGAAAGACATCAAGCCGCTTATGGAAAAACATCTCAGCCACCTGTCTATACCAGTGTACGTGTATAGCACCTATCATCCTGGGGTTCAGGCAGAGGAATAGGGTTAAGCAGGGGCGAATCAGGAAGGTGAGCTCGTCCCTGCTATGTGGGGGGAAGGGCAGTTTGGGATTCACCCAGGCCGCCCTTTCTGTGTCACGTTCGGGTGCAGCGGTAGAGAGAGGAAACGAGCGAGCTTGGAGAGGCCATTTATAGTGGTCGTTTGACGCAGGCATTTGAGAACTCACGAGCCCGCCCCTTTATTGAATCGCTTCACGATGAATTTGCGGATTTCCTCTGCGATTAACAGCGCAAGGGCGCCCAGCGCGAGTGGCCCGAAGATCCAGGCAGGCAAGGGGCTGGTTCCAAAGATCGCGTTGCCCCAGGGGGTATAAATGATGAACGCCAGGACGGCGAGCTCTGTCGCAATTCCCCAGAGGAGCAATGGATTGGTGAACCAGCCGAGTCGAGAGAGCGACGCTCTGTCTGAGCGGCAGGCGAACACGTTCGCCACCTGAGCGACGACGATGGCGGCGAAGGTGGCGGCGGTCGCCTGTTTGTAGAGCGGAGCAGACCAGTCGAGCGGCATGCCCCAGGTCCATCCCTGTGTCAGGAGCAATAAAAAGAATGCGCCCATGGCGATCCCAGCTTCGATCAGGCCTAAAAAGACATAGGCGCGCAGAAGGAGCGGAAGATTCATCAACCGTTCCGTACGCGGGCGCGGCGGGATGGACATGATGCCGGCGTCGGGCTTTTCGGCACCCAGGGCCAAGGCCGGAACCATGTCGGTGCCCAGATCCACGGCAAGGATTTGCGGGACCGTGAGCGCCAGGGGAATCCCGAACAAGCCGTACGCCAGATAGGGGACGACCTCGGGCACGTTGCTGGCCAGCACGTATGTGGAAAATTTTCGGATATTGGCGTAGACGGCCCGGCCTTCTTCAATTGCATTGACGATGGTCGCAAAGTTGTCGTCGAGCAAAATCATGTCCGCCGTTTCTTTCGCCACATCAGTCCCGGTAATGCCCATCGCAATGCCGATATCGGCTTTCTTGATAGCCGGGGCGTCGTTCACCCCATCGCCCGTGACGGCCACCACTTCGTCCATGTCTTTGAGCACCGACACCACGCGCATCTTGTGCCGGGGGGCCATGCGCGCGAAGATTGGCTCAGCCTTGTCAGGGCTGGTGGGCGTGAGGAGCCGACGCAGCGCTTCGTCGCTCATTGTTTCGACCTGGTGTCCTTCGATCGCGGGACAGTCTCCGTCCGGATCGGCGAGGGACTCTTTCGGCGCCAATCCGATCTGGCGGGCGATGGCTAGGCCCGTGAGCGGATGGTCGCCGGTAATCATGATCGTGCGGACACCGGCCTGGCGGCAGCGGGCAATGGCTTCCGGCACTTCATGACGTGGGGGATCTATCATCGCCACGAGGCCGAGGAAGGTGAGGTTCTGTTCCACCTGGTCGATGTCCAACTTCTCGACGCCCTGCTCAATGTCACGCATGGCCACAGCCAGGACCCGATAAGCCTGGTGCGCGAAGGTACGGCTTTGCGCCATGATGCGCTGTCGGTCCTCCTGACTCATCGGCGAAAGCGCCCTGTGGTGGAGCATCTGATTGCAGAGAGGCACGAGCGATTCCGGCGCTCCCTTCACGAAGGCCACGAGCCGGCCCTCACGCCAATGGAGGGTGGTCATGCGTTTTCGGTCCGCGTCGAACGGGAGCTCGCCCATCCGGGGCAACGGTTCATGCTGGAGGAGTCCGTGGTCCTGCGCGAACTCGACCAGGGCCACTTCGGTTGGATCACCCGTGACGATGGAGCGATCGTCGGGCCGCCGCACGTGCTTGGCATTGTGGCAGTGGATGATCGAATCGAAGAGCGGCGCGTACTCCTCGGCCTCGATCGCGCTGGTCACACGTCCGGCGATCACCAGTGAGCGTTCCTGCACCTCGATTTCGAGATGGTCCATATAGAAACGAACCACGCGCATCCGGTTTTCGGTCAGCGTCCCAGTCTTATCCGTGCAGATGACGGTGGTGCAACCCAAGGTTTCAACGGACGTCAGTTGCTTGATGAGCGCGTGGCGTTTAGCCATGCGCTGGCTGCCCAAGGCCAAGGCCAGGGTCACAGTAGGAAGTAGTCCTTCCGGCACGTTCGCCACGATGATGCCGATTCCGAAGATTGCGCTGATCCAGAATCCCAAGCCCATGGAGACGCCGATGACGAAAAAGACTCCCCCCATGGCGACTGACAGGATTGCGACGACATGGGTGACCTTCGCGATCTCTTTCTGCAGCGGGCTGAGGCCTGTCTCCACGCTTGTGGAGAGGCGGGCGATCTTGCCGAATTCCGTCTGCATGCCGGTGGCGAACACGACTGCTCGACCTCTGCCGGAGAGCACAGGGGTGCCGGCGAAGACGAGATTGGGAATGTCCAGGAGATGTCCATCGGTAACCGGCTCCGCTGTCCGCCGCTTCGGTTGGGATTCGCCTGTGAGAGAGGAGAGGTCGACGCGCATGTCGGCTGCTTCGATGAGCCGGGCGTCGGCAGGGATCTGCTCTCCCTCCTCGATCAAGAGCACGTCACCCGGTACGATGTCGCTCCGCGACACGTCATGCGGTTGGTTGCTGCGCCGCACCCATGCCCTGGCAGGGAGGAGGCGATGGAGGGCATGTACCGCGCGCTCCGCTTTATACTCCTGAAAGAAGGCAAAGACGGCGTTGATGACGATCACACCGAGAATCGCCCACCCGAGCGTGGCCATACCTTCGCCGGGCTTCATGAATTCTGCCGTGAAAGCCAGGGCGACGGCGATCCAGAGCAACACGGCCAGGAAGTGAGTGAACTGGTGGATGAACCCTCGAATCAATGAGTAGTGACTCGGCTCCTCCAGAACGTTGGGGCCATACTGACTGAGCCGTTGCTGTGCCTCTTCGGGCGACAAGCCGCCTTCCCTGGTTCCCAGGTGCTTGAAGATTTCATCAACCGTCAGTTGGTGGAGGTTTAGCTCGTCGAGGTCAGGCACGCCAGCCTCGCACGATCAGGACGGAACAAGGGGCGTGTCTCAGGAGACTCTCCGAGACGCTACCGAGATGGAGCCGCTCGCTCTTGGTCAAGTCGCGAGACCCGATCACCAGGAGGTCGGCATGATCCGCCTCCACCTGTTTGACGATGGTGTCGATAACGTGGCCCATCTGCACGTCCGTGTTGACGACGTAGCCTTCTTTCAGGAACTCATCCCGCAATGTCGTGACCAGTCGGGTGGATCGTTCGGCGACCGGTCGTTCCAGTTCGGCGATTTGTGCTTTGGACAAGTATCGAACGGCCAAATCGGTCACCGGTCTTTCGGCCGAGGAGAGGATGGTGGTTGTGGCGGATTCCGGGAGAATGCGTGATCGAAGAAATCGAGCAGCGGTTCGGGAGTGCTTCGAGTCATCGACCGCGAGAACCACATGCGTCAGTTGCGGGATCGGCTGTTTCACGACGAGGAGGGAGCAGGGGGCGATCAATGAAACTTGCCGGGAGATGCTCCCCAGTAAGAATCCACGAATGTCGCTCAACCCGCGGGATCCGATGAGAATGAGATCGGCCTTCACCCGCCGCGCCTGTTGCACGATCGTCTTGGCGAGGGGACCATGGGCTAAGACGTGGTGCAGTGTGGTGTGGGGGCTGGTCGCGGCCTGTCCGAGGGCAACTCGAGCTAAGTGCTCTGCCTCGCGGAGGAGGATTCCACCGGCTTTCTCCATCGCGGCCAGGGCGCGCTTCTCTGCCACAGGATTCCTGCCTTTGCCCGCTCGGAGGGCCGAGGGATCGACCACATGGAGAAGCGTTACATCCTCCGGCTCCCGGTCGGCGAGCGCTTCGAGCGCTTGTACTCCCCACTGCGAGCATTCAGACCCATCCACAGCACAAAGAATTCGCATGACAGACTCCCTTCCTCAATGACGGTCAACAACCAACGGGCAACTCTAGGTATCAGATCTGCATTGGATGTGCCTGTGACGCACAGGACAAAAGAAGGAGAATCATCCCTATCCCGAAGGGTTGCGCAGAGAAACGGTACGTCGGTTCCTATGGATAGTGCGGCGTTTTGCAGCAGAGCGGAAATCACCACTGTGGTGATTGGCGTCAGTTGCACGGGCTAGAAGGAGCGTAAGAAGCAAGCCAGCGGTCATAGGTGAGCTCATTGGGGATGAGTAGTGATGGCAATTGCATTGCGATTCATGTTGGGTAGGAAGGAGAGCGGGCTACATGAACAGAGGTATCGTCGGGGTTTTTGCGTTATGGGTCTGTCTGGGAGAAGGGATCAGTTTGGCTGCCGGAGGGGCCGTTGCTCGTATCGGGGACTCCAGTGACTCTGTCGAACTGACTCAGCAAATCGATGGGCGCACAGCCGTCGACAGTCTTCCCCTCTATCGTGCGGGGAGCGTTCGCTATTTCAGCGCAGGGATCGGGATCGAGGAGCGCAACGCCGAGTATCCCCCCTTCTCACTGAAGCTCGTGTTCACCGCGGGAGGAAAGCCCTTTCTGGCTGGAGTGGCGGTCACCATTCAACCGGCAAAAGGGGGCCCTCCGATCGGCATTCCCGGTGACCATGTCAACGGACCTTGGTTGTTCGTCGATCTTCCGTCCGGCAGCTATCACGTCACAGCGATCCACGCGGACCGGATGCAGGGTCTTAAGGAGGTGACGGTGGAAGCGGGAAAGATGAAGACTGTGTATCTCCGCTGGCCGAAAGAGAGTGGGATCACTGCACCGTCCGGAGAATAGGTTGTCGATCAGTCCCATTAGAGCACTAGTAGGAGGGGATGTATGCCGACAAAGAAAAAGGCCAGGACACGAACGAAAAAAGCTTTTGACGTGATGACGGTCGAGCAGGTCATGCAGAAACAGGTGCAGGCGGTTCATCTCAAGACCAAAGGTGATGTCGTCGCGTCGCTCATGGTCGAGGGATTTGTGGCCGTGCCGGTGGTGGACTCCAACGATAAACTTCTGGGCATCGTCAGCGAACATGATCTGCTGGCCGCCATAGATGACGGACACAAGCTTGGTGCCGTTGCCGCGGGCGACATCATGACGTGTAACCCCTATTCGATCCACCCGGAAGCGATGCTCCCGACGCTGGTTCATGTGTTCAGAGCCAGCGACCTAATTCGCGTCCCGGTGGTGGACGCCAAAAACAAGCTCGTGGGCATCATTGCCAGGCGGGATGTGCTTCGTGCCTACCTGGCGGCTGGGCGTGCGGGATGCTGAAAATGACCCTCAGCATCGTTCTTAGTCGCCCGTCTCCCTGCAACGTACCC
>DATHTZ010000634.1:0-1796 GCA_035462675.1 Nitrospiraceae bacterium
GGGTCGTCATCTCCGCTCGCGAAACCAAACGATTGTGCCGGGTCGAGGCGGGGTACACCTTGCGGTTGGATGTGCGATGTGCGGGAATGCCGGTAAAGCTCAGTATCGTCGCAGAAACCCGTCCGTGGTTATGAGTCAAATAATCAACCAATGTGTGATTGCAAGGCCTGCCTCTTTATCCGAGGGCAGTGGCCCAGATTGCGCGGGATGCAGGGCTATCTGGAAAAAATCTGTACAAGGCATTCTCTGATGAGCGGAGCCCCGACTTCGACACCATCCTTAAAGTCGTAGGAGCACTGCGGTTGAAATTGCACGCCGAAGCATCCCGCAGCTGGCTTCGTACATCAACATCACGGCCAAGCCCCGCACAACAAAGGCGCCGCGCGGCGTAGGGTGCCTCTGATCCGTTGAAAACGAAGTTCTGATTTTCCTGACCTTGCATCCGACACAGTAAAGCTCCAAGAAAACAGGAGTTGTCGATGTCAAGTCAAGCAACGACCCCCACGGACGCACAAATTCTTTCTGATACACGACGAAGACATATTCCGTGGTGCCGCGTGCGCGAATTTGGCAATCTGCGGAGTGACCCAAACGATTCGCTACTGACCCTGGTCAATAGCGTAATAGCCACCTAACAGCATATTCCAATGCCTGTTCTCTCCTAGCGACATCTGAACTCTTCAGACCGTCAATATATTTTCGCAGATCGCCATTCGTGGCATAATATTTGGCCCGAGCCACGCGCCGAAAGCTATTCAACCATTGGAACATCGTCTGGTACCTTTTCTCCAAATCATCCCGCATCGTTGCTATCTTCAACCGATCGACCAAGAACCTTTTACTGAGAGCTGTATCAGACTGGCCAATTGCGAGGCGCAACAAGAGTTCATCGGGATCGAGTTCCCGCATCAACGGATGCTTCGCTATGACCGGATCAACCTTGGATTTGCTCTTCCTCACTTTTATCAGAACAGAATCCTTAGTCACCTCGGTCAATATGTGCAACGATGTCTTTGCATCGACAAACAAATCGCGTACCCTGGCATCAAAGCACGAGTTCAGTTCGGACGGCCCCTCAATATCGAACAGGCTTGGTCCGTTCGTGGCCATAACGCCAGTACGAGACTTTATCTGATTGAAGAGAGGATAAATCTTTCCATTACGCGCCGCAGCGGCGATGGATTCAAGTCGCACAATCCGACCTCGGAGTCTCTTAACCTCAACGATAAGGCGCGCGATCGGCTCGACTATGGCTAGGTGCTCTAAGGCTGACACCGTGAGCCTCCTTGGCCCAATGTAGCCGTGCAAATTTGCTACTTCTCTGAGGATCGCCGAAAGCGCCTGGTGTGACTCGAGGTCAAAAGCTTTCCCAACCATCGTGAAAATCTCAGACCTCAGACGAGTGGCCTGCTCCACAAGATGCTCTTTGATTCGATTGAGTCGTCCGACATCAACCGCTACACCACCAAATTCGAGATTGGCCAGCCGCTGGAGGTGCTTCATGGTGTGATTCAGAAACTGCTCCGTGATACCCCTCTCCTGAAGCTGGTCTAAAAGAACCGGATACAGTCGTCGGGTCATGTCAGCGTCTTGGCAAGCGTGATTAGCCATCTCTCTCAATGGCAGATCTAGAAAGGTGCTACCGTCAGTTACCAAGTCGGAGTAGGACTTAATGTCCTTTCCCAGATAATGCTTGCATACATACGGGAGGTTGAAGAATGGCCAATCACCATGACAATCATACGCTGCCAACATCGTATCGAAATGGAGTCGTTTTATCGTGAGGCCGGATCTAC
>DATHTZ010000635.1:0-1547 GCA_035462675.1 Nitrospiraceae bacterium
CACACACCGGTTTGGTCAGTGCGTGCTGACGGTATCGAAGAAAGGACGGGTATGAAGAACAAAGAGTTGCTCACGTTGAAGGAATTGGCGGCGGAACTCCGATGCGTCAACTGCCCTAAACTGCCGTACGCTGCCGCAAACTGCCTGATTCCATTCACTCGCTCCTGCCGGTAAGGTCAGCCCTGTGTGATCGATACCCGCAGAAAGGACGGGGCATGAAGAAGAGTGGCTCACGATGAAGAAATTTGCAGAGGAATTGGGCATGAGCCTGACATCGATGCGGTGGGCCTGTCGAATGAGAAGATTACCATTCAGTTGTCTGTTTGTTCTCTCGTTGTTGCACCTGGATACATATGGTCACATCTGGATACGTCTGACTAATTCCCATCATCCATGCAAAACGGTATGGTCAGCACCGTGAGGCACATCGATGAACGAAATAAGAAGGATGAGCGCATGCTGTTGTCGGGTGAAGGAAGTCGTGCAGGAATTGGGTGTCATTGTGCCATCAATTCGACGAGCGTACTAGAGAGGAGTGATCCCTGCCTACCGTATCAGCAAAAATGCTGCGCTTCGACCTGGAACGAACCCAGCGAATCCTTTTGTCCAAGCGGTTGTCTAGGATCGTACGGCCACGCGGCGTGCGATCGCCGGCCAAGGCCGGCGACGCGCACAGCAAAAATGCCCCCGTTCGGTAAAACGGGGGCACTACCCACAGAGATCATTACAGGAGGTCCAAAGATTCTATGAGTTCCCCGTTCACACTCACCATCGATTGGCTCGCGTTCACCCTACCGTCCGGCTCCGTCCAGGACACGATGCAGATGATTGAAGCAAATTGGACAAAGAGTGACACCGGTTTTCGTGGCTACCCCGATTCTTGGATCACTGCCGGGGCAGGCCGTGGAGTTGGCAAACTTGGAACTGGGGCCTCGCGTGCGCCGCGCGAAGTGCATGTGGATCTGTCCGGTGGCATTGTCGCCCCCTGGCCAACGGGGGAGGTTCGGACGGTGCTCCAATGGATCTTGAAGCACGAGGGTCACCTGACGCGACTCGATTGTGCCTTAGACGATCGGCACAGCTATGTCCCTCTCTCGACCATCAGACAGGCCATTGAGGTCGGTCAATGTGTGACGCGAGCTGACCGGAGCCAGCGTATCTCATCGAGTTCGATCCACAAAGGCACCCCAAGTGGAGAGACGATCTATGTCGGCAGTCCCCAGAGTCAAACCCTCCTGCGCATCTATGACAAGCGCCTGGAGAGTCAGGCAAAGCAGCGAGAGGACTGGCAGGAGTATGGCGTCCGGTGGGAATTGGAGTTGAAAAAGGATCGCGCCCAGGCCTGTGGACAGGTCTTATCCTACCTGGAGGAGACCGACTGGCTCGAATACATGATCGGGGTACTGCGCGGCTATGTGGATTTCCGTGACACGACCCGAGATGAAGAGGACGGGTTTCGATACCGAGCGCCGCTCCTCCACTGGTGGTTGCAGCTCACCGAGGGGTTCAAGAAAGGCCGTCTTGTTGTCGGGAAGGAGGCCCAGACC
>DATHTZ010000636.1:0-2229 GCA_035462675.1 Nitrospiraceae bacterium
CTCCAACATCCCAATTGGAAAATGGGCGCCAAGATCACGATCGATTCCGCCACCCTTATGAACAAAGGTCTCGAAGTCGTTGAGGCCCGGTGGCTCTTCGATATCCAGGAATCTCAGATCGAAGTCATGATCCATCGGGAAAGCATCATTCATTCTCTGGTAGAATATATCGATCGTTCAATGATCGCGCAGTTGGGATTGCCGGATATGCGAACGCCTATTTCCTATGCCATGCGATACCCAGGGCGCATGCCGCTGGAGCTGCCTTCGTTGGATCTGACGGAGATCGCGAAGCTTACGTTTTGCAAACCGGATCACAACCGATTCCCCTGCTTGAGTCTCGGCTATGAATCCCTGCGGATTGGCGGCACGATGCCGGCCACGATGAATGCCGCAAATGAAATCGCCGTCGAGGCATTCTTGAACGGAGGGATCCGATTCACCGATATTCCGGAAATCATTCGCAGCACAATGGACGTGCACTCCACCAAGGACGTCGAGACATTGGAAGACGCACTGGAAGCTGATCGCTGGGCCCGAGAGAAGGCTGAGTCGTTGGTAGTAGCGTTGGCACGCTAGGTCTATACGAAGGAGCGTACACTGTGTTCATGGCAATTACCTGGTCCCCCGATACCGTCTGGTTGCTCTTGCAGAAGGCATGGTGGTTCCTGGTCGTTCTCGGTGTGTTAGTCGCGTTTCATGAACTCGGGCATTTCTTGGCCGCTCGCTGGGTTGGCGTCAAGGTCCTCAAGTTCTCTCTTGGATTTGGGCCGAAGCTCTTCGGCCGCAAAGTAGGCGAAACAGAATATCTCCTCTCTGCCATTCCGCTTGGTGGGTATGTGAAACTGTTCGGCGAAGATGAGACCGAAGCGACTACACAGGAGGATCGTGCGCGGTCGTTTGCCCACAAAAGCTTGTGGGGCAAAGTCCTGATCGTTGCTGCGGGACCTGGGTTTAACTTCATTCTGGCTTATTTTATTTTTGCTGGATGGCTCGCGACCGGTGCTCCACTTTTCGTCCCGACGTTCCAGGATCTCTCCCCCGATATTGAAGCGATGACGCCAGGGTCTCCAGCCGATACCGCTGGCATCCGGATCGGAGATCGCGTCAGCCGAGTCAACGGGCGCGACATTTCGACGAGGAATGAACTCTTTGACGCCGTGGCAAAGAGCAACGGGCAGGCGTTGACGCTCGAGATCAAACGAGGAGAACAAATCAAAACACTCACAGTCACGCCCACCACCACCCCAGGACCACAGGCCTCGGCGCAAGAGCCAGGATACTACCTGGGCGTCGAGGAAACACCCCCCCTCGTTACGTCAGTCATGCAAAGTTCTCCGGCGGCGAAAGCCGGGCTTCAAGCCGGGGACCATGTGGTCAACATCGAGGGCCAGACGATCCATACATGGTCCCAGATGACCGGTATCGTGAAAGAAAGCCCTCATCGCCAACTCCAGTTAGAGGTCTTGCGGGAAGGGCAGCGAGTTTCTCTGACCGTGACACCCTCTGCTGAGAAAGCGATGGTCAACGGCCAGTCGATCGAAGTCGGCAAGATCGGCATTTCAGGACCTGGCCGTTCGATCATGCGCTCCAGCACCCCCCTACTATCGCTCTACGACGGCTTGGGAGCCACATGGGGCTGGACCGAACTGACTGCAATCGGCCTCTACAAAATGGTCGTGGGGGACATCTCCAGCAAAAACATCGGCGGCCCGCTGACGATCGCCAATATCTCCGGAGAAGCCGCCGCGCAGGGGGCTTCAAGTGTGGTCTTTCTTATCGCTATTCTGAGCATCAATCTGGGCGTCCTGAACTTGCTCCCCATCCCCATTCTCGATGGTGGCCATCTGTTGTTTTTTCTGATTGAGGGCATCCTCCGAAAGCCCCTCGGCGAACGTCAGAGAGAACTCGCACAACAAGCCGGCCTCGTGCTATTAGTGGGCGTCATGATCTTTGCGTTTTGGAATGACCTCGAACGAATCTTCCTCCGATAGAGAATGAGTTCGAAAGCCTGAATGTCGAACTCGTCATGTCAGCAAAACATTTCCTCGCTCACCGACACGTCAAACGTGATGACGTTCGGGATTGGTGACTTCTAGACCTTTCTCACAGAATTATGCGGACATCCCAAGTCTTAATCCCGACATTGCGAGAAGACCCCGGCGAAGCAGAAACCGTCAGCCATAAGCTCATGCTCCGAGCTGGTCTAATCCGCAAGGTGGCGGCCGG
>DATHTZ010000637.1:0-2695 GCA_035462675.1 Nitrospiraceae bacterium
GAAGGTGGGGGTGCCGTCACGCTCCTAGATAAAGGTTTCGTCATTTCAGGGCGACCTGGATAGAAGGGGTTAAAAATGACTGTAACTGAGCCCCCGCAACAACTCGTTTCAACGACCTCCACACCATCCTCTTCTCGTTCCTCGCTCTGAACGACCATTTTGTGCGCGCTCTTGTCCGTGTTCTCCTCGATTAGCTTAAATTGTTGGCCGTAGGCGACCCTCTCTTTCTTCCACAGCTCCACGGCGTAGATCTAACGGCATACCGAGAGGCTCAGGAAGGCCCACGACCACGATACGTACAATCGCATCATGGAGGATGTATTTCTGTCCGATGGCTTGAATCTGAATCAGGAACTCGTCAAGCAGGGCTGGTTGTGGTATCGGAAGTATGCGCTGGGTGATATGGTCCAGGAAGGGTCAAAGAACGAAGCGCGAGAGGCGAGGCGAGGCGAGGCGAGGATTGTGGGAGGATCTAGACCCGGAGCATCCATCTTCTTAGTTTGAATCTTCTTAACTGAGCTCACGGAATCCTTGAAAGACAGTCCTTAGCCCTCGGATCGTTTCCGTCGAAAAAATCGAATTCCGCACTGCCTGCAATGCCAGAGAAACCAACCTCCCAGTCGGCGGAGGAAATCTTTGAAACTATGCCGCACAGACCGACGACAGTAGGTTGATGCACATACAGGGCAGCTCACCGTTCTGGCCCGAACGTGGGTCTTAACACCGGGGCGGGTAGAATGTATGGTCGCCATAATCGCCTGATTGTCTAGTTGGAAAAATAACTATACGCCGATTGGCCGGCTTACAAAACTAGGGAAAGTTCTAGAGGTGAAGGTTGCCGGCAAGTGGTTGATGCCCTCGCTTAGACATGGGAGTTCTCAGCTGCCTGGCGGGACGGCACAAGGCCTTCTCAACCCTTCGCTACCCACGGAGGCCAGCTAAACGTGGTACAGGTACTGTTGTCGTTTCGGTCGTACGACCAGGCCCACCCCGTATGTATTTCGTGTAATTCGTCCTGGCCAGAGACACGGGATCCGTGCTCTGTAGGACTTTTCCAGTCCGCACCCCCCCATACGTCGAAGGCCCCCGAGCAGCCCGTCGGTTTTATGGAGAGGCATATGCGTTGTCATAGAGCTAGAGGGCTCCATCCGTGGGGGGGGGCCGCCTCCCGAACAAGGCCGAACCCTCCACCATCACAGACGCACCGAACCTCTGCAACGCACTCCTGGAAAGAGTTTTACCTGCCTCAACGCGGCCAGAATGGAGGGGTGAAAATGACCGCGCCTGAGCCCCCGCACCCAACTTTTTCTCTCTAACTGATCTATGCCCAGGAAACCTCAGCCGTCTTCAAGTCCTCAATTGTTTCTTGCATGCGAAACCTTTTCAGTAAATACGGTAAGCGTTTGACGGAAGGTCATGCGGTGATATAGTTGGCGAGGAGTTTTCGTAAGGCGGAGAGATGCTATGCACTTCGTTCGTATTGGCAAGAAAGCTTTGAACCTTGATAGTGTGAGCTACTGTGAAGCACAGATTTGGCAAGATGAGATGTCGATAAAGATCTATTTCTCTGGGTCCGCTCACAATACCCCGCTGGTATTTACCGAAGACGACGCCAAGGAATTATGGAAGTACTTGGATTACGTCGCTGAAAAGCCTGTCTAACACCCCTCTTCTTCTCCAACTCTTGGATTGTGCGGTTCACCTGGGTTCTGCCCCGCTTTTACGGACACCTGATTCAGGCTCATACAGGGCCAGGAGGGGTGTCATGGCACAACGGCGGAGGTTCTCAGGGGAGTACAAACGTGAAGCGGTGGCGATGCTCGACGCACCGGGGGTGACGGTGAGCCAGATCGCCTCAGATCTGGGCATCGGGGCAAATGTTCTGGGACGGTGGCGACGCGAGTGTCGCCAGGAACCCCAGCGGGCTTTTGTAGGTACCGGACGCTCCCGTGATGAAGAGGTGAGCCAGCTCTGTCGCGAGTTGGCTCTGGTCATGAAGGAGCGGGATTTTTTGCGAGAAGCGGCAGCGTGCTTCGCGAGAGCGTCGGAGTGAAGTTTCGGATGATCCAACGATGCCGCGACGCGTTTCCTATCCGATTGATGTGTCGATGTTTGCGCGTGTCGGCCAGCGGGTATTACGGCTGGGCGACGCGGGTGCCGAGTGCGCGGACCCAGGAGAACGCCCGGCTACTCACCCGGATTCGTCAGCTCCATGCTGAGGATGGACGGTATCATCGGCAGTCCGCGCATCTGGGAGGATCTGCGCTACGCCGGGGAGCGGTGTGGGCGCCACCGAGTGGCCCGTCTGATGCGCCGGGCCAGCTTGCGCGGTGTGCCGCAGCGGCGGCGCTGGCGCACCAAGTCCTCCGGGACTCCGCCCGCGGGGACGCGCAACCATTTGGAGCGAGACTTCACGGCCACGGCGCCCAATACCAAAGGGGTCACCGATATTATCTACTGTGCGAACTGCCGAACATTGGCTGTACTTGTGTGTAGTCCTGGATTTGTATTCGGGGCTCGTGGTGGGGTGGTCCATGAGTGCGCGGCAAAACTGCCAGCTTGTCGTCCAAGCGGTCCTGATGGCCATCTGGCAGCGGCCCACGCGCACCCCGGTAATTTTGCATTCGGATCGGGGGTGTCAGTTCACCTCGGAGCAATACCGACAGTTCCTGACAGCCCATCAGATGATTTGCAG
>DATHTZ010000638.1:0-5229 GCA_035462675.1 Nitrospiraceae bacterium
CTGAAACACATCGAGATCATGTTCGCGCTGGAAGATGAACTAGGCGTCGAGTTTTCCGAAGAGGAACTGGTCATGCTCGACAGTGTGACCAAGATCGTCGACGCCGTACTGGCCAAGCATGCGGCATAATCTGTCTATGGAGGGGTATGCCTTCCGTTTGCGACCGATTACCGATAACGACGCGGCGTTTGTGGTTGAGCTACGCAGCAATCCCAAACTGAACCGTTACCTGCATACTAACTCGAATCGGGTCGAAGATCAGCTCGCATGGCTGGCGCGTTATTACGAGTGTGAAGGTGCCTACTACTTTGTCATTGAACGGCGCACCAACGGCATGCCGGAAGGCGTTATAGCATTGTACGACATCGATATGGCTACCAGCTGTGGCGAGTGGGGACGCTGGATTCTTAAGCCCAGCTCGCTGGCGGCGGTTGAGAGTGCGTATCTTGTCTACCGTACTGCATTTGAACTGCTTGGACTCAACAGCGTGTATTGTCGCACCGCTGCCGACAACCAGAAGGTTGTGTCGTTTCACGACTCTTGCGGAGTCACGACGCGCCGGGCTTTGCCGCAGCATTTCGAGCTTGGTGGGCACAGACACGATGCCGTCGAGCATCGCCTGGATGTTGCCGGCTGGCCTGCCGTCAAGAAGCGTCTTGAACAGCTCGCCCGATTGACCGCTCGGGGGGTGAACCGTGGTTGAAAGGCCCGTATTGCCAAAGGACTACGAGTTTCACCACATCGGCTGCGCGACCGGATCCATTGAGCGTGAACGACGTGTGTTCGAAATGCTCGGGTACCGGATGGAAGGCACGCCGTTTGTCGACACGCTCCAAGGAATCGCAGGCTGTTTTGTGTGTGGCCCCGGCCCGCGCATCGAGCTGTTGGAGAATCTTCCTGGCGCTGATACGTTGACGCCATGGATCAATGCGGGTGTGAAGTTCTACCACTTCGCCTACGAGATTGACGACATGAGCCACGCCATCGATTGGGCTCGAAGTCATCGGGCGAAAGTCATCGTGCAGCCGGTTCCCGCGACAGCTTTCAATGGGCGCCACATCAGTTTCGTGATGTTCCGCAATGGGATGATGTTGGAATTTATCCACAAGACACTGCCCCCGTCGATCTGAGGCGGGGATTGGTTGTAAGTGCTGTGTCACTCTGCGAATGGACGGCAGCATGAGCCACGACGAAAAAGCCCACTTGGAACGAATCTCCAATAGTTCACTCTATGCAGCCGGCGCGAATTCGGCGACCATCAAGTACTCATTCAAGGTTGCCGAACGTTATCTGGTTGGCGACAGCCTGCTGGAGATGGGCCCAGCCGAAGGAGTGATGACCAAACTGCTCGCCACAACCGGCAAGCGAATGACCTTGGTCGAGGGGTCCGGTTTGTTCTGCGAAGATCTGCGTAAGCGTTTTCCGCAGGCCAACGTGGTGCATGCGCTGTTCGAGGAATACCAGCCGGGCGAACTGTTCGACAACATCATCCTCGGTCATGTGCTCGAACACGTGCAGAACCCGGTCGACATCTTGTCGCGTGCCGGACAGTGGCTTAACCCCGGAACCGGCCGCCTGTTCGCCGCGGTACCGAATGCTCGTTCGTTACATCGGCAAGCTGCAGTCATCATGGGCATGCTGTCACAAGAGGATGCGCTGAACGAAATGGATCTTCACCATGGCCACCGACGCGTATTCAACCCCGAAATGTACCGCAACGCTTTTTATCAGGCTGGCCTGCACGTAGAAATATTTGGCGGCTACTGGATGAAACCGGTGTCAAACAAACAGATTGAAGCTAATTGGACGCCGGAGATGCTGGATGCTTTTATGCAATTGGGTGAGAGATATCCTGATATTGCGGGGGAGATCTACGTTGTTGCTCGCAATAACGGCTAGATGGACATGCTAGGCCAATCAAGTCATTGTGAGTGGCAGTGGAAAGCAGGGTTCTGTGCAGCATTGAACGATACTGCGACGGGGAGGAGCAATGTCGATTGAAGAGTGCACAATCATTAAATTTCCAATAATTTCTGATCCGAGAGGAAATCTTTCGTTTATCGAGGGCGGGCGACATATCCCTTACGATATAAAACGAGTGTATTACCTCTACGATGTTCCCGGCGGTGCCGAACGTGGCGGCCATGCGCATAAGGCCCTACACCAATTGATCATCGCCATGTCAGGCTCATTCGACATTCACCTCGATGATGGATATTCGAAGAAGACCGTGCACCTGAATCGCAGTTACTACGGTCTGTATGTGTGTCCAATGACGTGGCGAGAGATTGACAACTTCTCATCCGGTGCAGTGTGCATGGTGTTGAGTTCGGAATACTACGACGCACTCGATTACTACCGAGACTACAGCCAGTTTCTGAGTGATGTTCAAAGGACGGCCGCATGAAGTCGGTTCCATTTCTTGACCTTGGTCGACTGCACCAATCCATCCGCGAACCGTTGGATACAGCCTATCACCGGGTACTTGATTCGGGATGGTTCATCATGGGGCCTGAGCTGGAAGCGTTCGAGTCAGAATTTGCAGAGTATTGCGAAGTGAAGCATTGCATCGGTGTCGGTAACGGGCTCGATGGGCTTCACCTGTTATTACGAGCCTATGGCATCGGTCCGGGCGACGAGGTTCTCGTTCCTTCCAATACCTTTATTGCAACCTGGCTGGCCGTTACCGAATGCGGAGCCATTCCGGTTCCGGTGGAGCCGAATAGTGACACGCACAACATCGATCCAGCGCTGATCAGTGGTGCGATCACTAGCCGCACACGCGCAATCATTCCTGTGCATCTGTATGGCCAGCCTGCAGACATGGACCCGATTTGCGTGCTTGCCGCTAAGTACGGATTGATTGTGATTGAGGATGCCGCCCAAGCACAAGGCGCGCGTTATAAAGGTCGACGCGCAGGCTCATTAGGACATGCTGCCGCCACGAGTTTTTACCCTGGTAAAAATCTTGGCGCACTCGGTGACGGCGGCGCCGTGCTCACCAACGACGATGCGATTGCCGGAAAAGTCAAGCAGCTACGTAACTATGGTTCGAAAATAAAGTATCAACATGACCTCGCCGGATACAACAGCCGACTGGACGAAATGCAGGCGGCGTTTCTCCGCGCGAAACTGGTTGTGCTTGATCAATGGAATGCACGCCGTAGAGAAATTGCAACTCAGTATTCAAAGATGCTGGCGGGTGCAGACATCAACTTGCCTCTTGTTCCTGAATACGCAGAACCAGTGTGGCATCTGTATGTCATTCGCAGCAAGCATCGGGATACGTTAAAGACATATCTGGAACAGCAAGGGGTATCCACGGTCATTCATTATCCTATGCCCCCCCACCGGCAGGCGTGTTATCAAGATTTTAAAGGGCATAACTTGCCGATTGCAGTAATGTTGGCAGAGGAAGTGTTGAGTTTGCCGATCTCGCCTGCACTGAAAGTCGGGGAGGTTGATCTTGTGGCGCGCACAATCGTCACTTTCATGGCAAGAAATGGAAGCGCCCAATGAGTTTGCTTATACATGAAACGTTGTGGATAGGAGGTATCTATTTTTGATAGTGCAGGACTCGCATTGTAGGATGCGATGTCGTAAATCAACGGATGCATCATGAACAAGATATTGAATGGCCAACCAGGGCGGAGTAAGGAGCCGGCATCTGCCTCGCTCAACGTCATTTGGCATTACCCAACTATCACCCGTGCGATCCGCGAAGCTCAAAACGGCCATCGTGGCGCAATCATCTGGTTAACCGGTTTATCCGGCGCTGGGAAGTCTACGTTGGCTCACGCCGTCGAGGATAAACTGTATCAAATGGGCTATCGCACTTTCGTGATGGATGGAGATAACGTGCGACATGGATTATGTGGTGATCTTGGGTTTTCTCGTCAGGGCCACAAGGAAAGCATACGCCGTATCGGAGAGGTGGCGAAGTTATTCGTGGAGGCCGGGGTGATTGTGTTAACGGCTTTTATTTCCCCCTACCGTGAAGACCGCGACCGGGTGCGCGATATGGTGGAGCATGGTGATTTCATCGAGATCTATTGTGACTGCCCTGTCGAGATTTGTGAAAACCGTGACGTGAAGGGGCTCTATAAGAAAGCTCCCGATGGGCAGATATCCGAATTTACGGGCATCTCATCTCCCCACGAACCTGCGATAAATCCAGAGCTGATCGTGAATACCGCCTCTCAAGATATCAATGCGTCTGTCAAGTCAGTGATCGAGGCCTTGACCGCAGCCAAATTAATTGGCTTGGCGATGAAGAGCAAGTGATGAAAGCAGCGCGTCGATATGGGCAACTGAGATGGGCATTACACAAACAACAAATGTTCTTGTGATTGGTGCCCCCCGCAGCGGCACGACGTTGCTGGCTGGGCTGTTATCGGCAGGCAAGGAAGCATCCCCGATGCTGCCCGAATGCACTTTCATTACGCAAATTATTCAACAATTTCAGAATATTCTGCACTACTCAGATCCCCAGCGCTTCGCCGCGTACGCGATTGACGAGCCAACACTTGCAGGCATGTACCGTGGAATGGTGGACTCGATGCTGGCTACTGTGCGGTCGCATCTTAAGGACATTGATTATCGCTATCTGATTTTAAAAGACCCTGAATTGTCCCAGTTGATAGATTGGATTCCCTTGTTTTTCGGTCCAGATAGTAAAACTGTTTGCGTGGTTCGCGACCCGCGAGCAGTGCTTGCCTCCATGCTGAAAATCGAGCGAAAGAAGAAGAGCGATCTCTGGTCGGCCTGGAGAAAGACGCCGAACCGGCTTATAGCCAATGACATCGTCAACCAGGTATTTCGTGAACGAAGGCTCATGTCTGATTTCTTTCTGTACTACTGGAGAGTGCAAGATTCTCAATTGCGCAAACGTGGAGCAGCGCACATAGTCAGTTTCGAAAAGATCATGGCCCACGATGAAGACGAATTCAAAAGATTGGAAGCGTATCTTGGATTTGCCATCGGGCGTGAGGGTTTTGACAAAATGCATTTTGACTTTGATCTCGCCGACCCGACATTTTCCGGGGGATATGGGAAGAAGATCCAGGAGACAAGTACTGATTATAGAACAATACTGTCGTATCGCCAAGTAAGGAAAATTAAGACTGCATATAGCGGGCTGAATGAAGTCTACGGGTGGTGGAAATAATTCTGCCAGGAATCCACGCATTTCAAGGAATGCGAGCTCCGATTCGAATGCCGCCACAAGAC
>DATHTZ010000639.1:0-1781 GCA_035462675.1 Nitrospiraceae bacterium
CCAAAGGTGGCGGTCAGCATCACCAGCACGAAGATGCCGCTCACCACGGTCTTGTCGATCAGGGGCTCGCCAGCGGAATTGATGGTCCTGTGTGCGACGACAGTGGCAGCAATGGTGGCGGCGACCTGGGGCAAAGTCAGCGACCACATGTTGAGACGATCGAGGACGGAATAGCCCGACAGCCAACCCACGCTCCAAGCGGCCAGAAACTTTGCGCCGAACAGGGCGAGCACCAGTCCTGCCGAGAAAAGCGGGTTGTCCCACAGCATGCGCAGAGTTTCGCCGGCATTGATCCTCATGCCGATCATGAAGAAGAAGGCCGGAATGAAGAGGGTATTACCAATCACCTCGATATGCTCGCGCGCCTTCGTGCCTTGCAGCGAACGGCTGGTTGCCACGCCGGCGAGGAAGGCGCCGACGATCGGCTCCAGATGAATCACTTCGGCCAGCAGCGAGCATACGGTGATGATGAGCAGCAGCGCGAGCATCTGCATATCGTGGTTGGCCGGATACTTGCTCATCACATGACCGGCGATGCGGCTGACCACGAAGAGCACGATGGCGGCATAGACCACGACTTCGATGATCTCCAGCGCCAGGGTGGCTTCGTCGAAACCGATGTGGTGGATCTGTACGCACACCGCAAGGACCAGCAGCGCGACAATGTCCGTGAAGATGGTCCCACTGATGGTCACCAGCACCGCTTCGCGGCTGGCCAGACCGAGCTTTTGCAGAATCGGGAAGCCGAGCAGCGTGTGCGACGCGATGAGCGAGCCAATCAGGATGGCGGCGTTGAGTTCATACCCCATGAGATAGCCCAAGCCGGCCCCGGCCGAGAGCGGCAATAGCAATGTCGCCAGGCCGAAAGCGACAGCACGTCCGCCCACCCGCTTAAATACGGCGAGATCGATTTCCAGGCCAGCATAGAACAGAACCAAGAGCACCCCCACCTCTGAGAAAGCGGTCAATAACGCCGGATTGTTGGGCCAGATGTCGATGCCGCTCGGCCCTCCGAGCAGTCCCGTCAGGATCAAGCCCACCATGCCAGGAATCTTGAAGCGCTCGCTAATGGCTGGAATCAACAGGAAGACGGTGAGTCCGATCATGAAACGCACTAATATCGGCAGGTTGGTAAGGGTTGCCTTGATCAGCGTGAATAAGTCTGTAATATCGTCCATATCAACAGGTCCAGGCGGAAAATGTTGAGAATATGCTGCCTATGGGTTGGCACAACGTACTGGGCAATCCCATTCACACTCCTTCAACGCAGCGTATCGTGATGCTACGCCGATCGTGTCTTTTACACCATTTTCACGTCTATTCTTGCAATGTATGCTTTTAGATCTTGCGATGCTTTTGAATGCAATTGTGCTTATTTTGTGCTCAAGTCCACCTCACTCCAACTCATTCGAGCCTACCGCAGCCAACGTTCAGGTTTCCCGAAAACCTAGGCTGGAATTGGCCTGAGGGGGTTCTGGTGAGTTGGAGTAGGGTGGTGAAAACGCTTTCCTAAACCGCTGTCCCTACGACGAGGCCTGTCCACCAACCATCTGGTTTATGACCATGTCTGCGCCCTCCATAGCCTCCTGATTTAACGCCCACTTCGCGCACGAGAATCCCGCACCATTTGTATATAAGGCCACATGCTTATCCGGTTGACTCCGGAGAGGCAATTCGATGATCCTTGTCGCTATGGGGCGGCCGGGTTATCCAACGACCATGCGAGAGTTTCGCGATCAATTGTCCTCACGAGAGGCGTGCCTGGACTACTTGGTACGGTC
>DATHTZ010000640.1:0-1639 GCA_035462675.1 Nitrospiraceae bacterium
CGGCCATCATCCTCCGGCCCATTCCGGATGAGCTGTATTTTCTGGCCCAAGAAGTGGGCCCGGACTTCTATCCGCGGATTGTCAAACCCCAGTTTATGGCTGCGGTGCGCAGCGTCGTGTCCGGCTATAACATGGTGACGGTGCCTGAAAAGAGCGCTGAGATTGCGAGCATCATCCAGGCGGTAGTGGTCGAAAAGCTCAAAGGCCGTCACTTAGAAATTCATAGTATCGCCTTGTCCGATGTCGATTTTCCGCCAATTGTCTTACGTGCCATTGAGCAGAAACAGGCGAAGGAACAGGAGAAAGAACAAAAAGAATTCGAACTGACCATCGCAACCAAGGATGCCGAGATTGCCCGCACACGGGCGAAAGGCGAGGGCGATTCGATTCGGATTCGGGCCGAAGGTGAGGCGGAAGGGAACCGTATCCGGGCCGCCGGACAAGCCAAGGCGCAGCAAACCATCACACAGACACTCACACCAGCCTATCTTCAGTACAAATTGTATGACAGTCCGAATTCCAAACTGATTCTCTTGCCGGACCAACTGAAGGCCCCCATCCTCATCAATCCGGGGGAGCCACCCAGCGAAGGACGGCGAGAGCCGATTCCCTAAGGGCCAGGGGGGAGCAAGGGTTTGGATGTATGGGGCGATTCCTCGCTTCTGACCGCGAAGAGCGAGGCACTCAACCAGGAATAGATAAGGGTATCGGCCACATGTGGTTGGCCTCCACGGCTTCCAATAACAAGTCGTCCATGCTTACCTTGAAGACAGCCCCCTCTGACAAAACCTTCCGCATTCCATACGGCAATGGGAAAAGCGCCCTGCAGCGAGCACTGGTCTGTCTCATGTTGTGGCTTCCCCTGTCCGGCTGCGGAGTGTTTCTCCCCTACGTGTATGATGCAGGAAAACTTGAGGACCGTTTGGCCGTGTCGACGCCGAAAGAGCAGGTATTGAAGAATTTGGGGAAACCTGACCGTGTGGTTCAGGATGATGGACAGCAAGCCATATGGGAGTACCAGCTCTATCCAAAAGGCGAGTGGATGGGGTACCTATTGCATTGTCCATTCTTTCCTAACTGCTATTTCCCAGCAGAGCCTGCCAACACCTACTATCTAGTGCTACAAGACAACCAGCTTTGCATGTGGGGCACGCCTGATGTTGTCCGTTCTTTGGCTTGGAAAGTCTGTGGGAAGGCGACGAGGACGCAGGGGTCTCGGTCGATAAAAGCTCTCGTGGGGGGAGGATTGCAGGTTTCCGTGATTCCTGTGTTTATGCCTCCCACAATCTCCCCGCTGCCACAGCGGCTGGCGGTTTTGCCGGTCGCCGGGACAACAGATAACCGGGTCATCTCATGGCTTGACCTGACGCTAAATTTTTTACGCACACGACATCGGGAGTTGGTACTTGTTGAACGGGAGGATCTACGAACAGTTCTCGATGAGGTTGGCATTCAATATACCGGGCGAGTTTATGAAGATACAACGAGTCGCGTGGGGAAACTCGTCGGTGCGGACAGTCTGCTGACGTATCGCCTGGCCATATCGGGTTCTGGCGAGCCAATGTCAGCGTCCTTCGAACTTCGGCTTCTTCATGTGGAGAGCGGTATCACGGTCTTTCGTCAAATCGCTTCGTCGACA
>DATHTZ010000641.1:0-3737 GCA_035462675.1 Nitrospiraceae bacterium
GAACCCAAGCGGAGCTTGAAGCGGCCCGCGACCGCTATGTAGACTTCTACAATTTTTCCCCGACGGGCCATCTCATGCTGGATGCGTCCGGCACAGTTGTGGAGGCCAATCTGCGGGCTGGGGCGCTACTTGACGCCAACTGGCTGGAACTGATTGGCCAGCCCCTTGCCCACTTCGTTGCGGCGGAGGATCGGGATCTCGTCTATCGGCATTGTCAGGAGGCTTTACAGAACGGGACGCGTCAAAGTTGCGAGGTGCGGCTCCAGAAAAAGGCCGGCAAATCGCACTGGCTCTATCTCGAGAGTCTCGCGGTGCACGAGGAGCAGGGGTGTATCACCCGTTTCCGAACGGCGCTGCTCGACATCACCGAACGGAAGCAGGTGGAGCAGGAGCAAGCCTACCTCATCGGGGATCTGACCCGGTCGGAACAACACTTTCAATCCCTCTTCAACTGGATTCCCTCCGCTGTCGGGATCAGTACAATGCCGGAAGGCCGGTTTTTTGATGTGAATGAAGGGTTCACTCGGCTGACCGGGTACACGCGAGAGGAAGTGATTGGTCGTACGACTTTAGAATTGGGGCTGTGGGCCGATCCATCAGAACGCGCGGTCGTGCTCCAAGAAATTCAGGAGCAGGGCCATCTGCACAATCGGGAAGGACGGCTTCGGACCAAATCCGGAGAGATTCGTTCTCTCATAGTCTCCGTCCACTCGATCCAACTCGGGTCCACTCCCTGCCTGATCTATCTGGGCCATGACATCACCGAACGCAAATGTGCGGAGGAGGCGCTGAAAGTAAGCGAGCGTCAGTTTGCTTCCTTCATGGATAACCTGCCGGGCTTTGCATGGATCAAAGATCCTCAGGGGCGACATCTCTATGCCAATCGACTGTTTCAAGAATCCCTGGTGAAACACGTGGACTGGAAAGAGAAGACGGCCTATGAGTTGTGGCCACCGGAGATCGCGGCGCAGCATGAATCCGATGACCAGAAGATGTTGGCTAGCGGGGCACCTCTGCAAACGATCGAGTCGTATGTTCAGGACGGGGAGGTCCGGCACGCACTCGTGAGCAAGTTTCCAATCGCGGATCACAAGGGAATGCCGAGGCTGATGGGTGGCGTGGCTGTAGATGTCACCGAGCGCATGCGGGTGGAGGAGGCGCTACGAGAGAGCGAATCGCGCTTCCGGATCATGGCAGATACTGCGCCGGCCCTGATCTGGATGTCGGGCCTCGACAAGTTGTGCATCTATTTCAATCAGGTCTGGTTGGACTATACCGGACGGACGTTGGAACAGGAACTGGGAAACGGCTGGATGGACGGCTTGCATCCGGAGGACTTCGACCGATGCCTGAAGACGTATGGAGAGGCCTTCGATCGGCGCGAGCCCTTCCAGATGGAATACCGCCTGCGTAAAGCGGATGGGCAGTATGGCTGGCTTCTTGATAAAGGCCTACCGCGGTGCTTCCTTTCCGGCGAGTTCGCCGGCTACATCGGCTCCTGCACCGACATTACCGAACGCATGCGGGCGGAGGAGGCACTGCGAAAAAGCGAGGACCGGTATCGCGCGCTTTACGAAGACAGCCCCTTCATGTATTTCACCGTGAACACGGATGGAGCCATCCTTTCCTTGAATCGGCTGGGTGCTGAATCGCTTGGTTTTCGGGCCGAGGAACTGATCGGCCGGTCCGTGTTGTCGGTATTCCATGAGGAAGATCGGGCCGCAGCGCGCGCCTCCTTCGACAGAAGTCTGGCGAATCCAACCGACCTGACCACCTGGGAGCTCCGCAAAGTACGCAAGAATGGGACTGTCCTCTGGGTCCGGGAAACAGTCCGGCTCGTACAGGACGATTGCGGGGCTCTTGTCATGCTGATTGCCTGTGAAGACATCACCGAGCGGAAGCGAGCAGAGGAGGCGCTGCAGGCCAGCGACGCCTTTACCCGCGCGGTTTTGAACTCACTATCCGCGCATGTCTGCGTGCTGGACAAGGAAGGGGTCATCATTACGGCGAACGACGCCTGGAGAGAGTTTGCCCGACGGCACGTGGATGGTGCCTTCATCTTTGGAGAGGTCTCGGACAATTATCTTAACCACTGCCGTCATACCACTGCCGGCGGCACGGTGACAGGCCAGGCCATTCTCAAAGGTGTTGAGGACGTGCTGGTGGGTAGTGATCTGAGTTTTGTCTATGAATATGCCTGTCATTTGCCGGCAGAAGAGTGCTGGTTCCTGATGCGCGTTACTCCGTTGAAAGATGCGAAGGGCGTGGTCATTTCTAATACGGATATCTCAAGGCGGGTCCGGATGGGGCAGGCGCTGGAGCAGCATGCACTTCTGTTAAGCGAAAAGCAGAAGGAATTGGAATCCTTGGCGGGGAAGCTGATTGAGGCCCAAGAAGAGGAGCGCAAGCGGATCGCGCGCGAACTGCACGATGACTTCAATCAACGATTGGCGGCTCTATCGGTTGAACTGGAGAGCCTGGAACGAACCCCTATTCCCCCACCAGAGCCGATGGTTCGGCAACTCGCTGCGATCCGCGTTCAGGCCGGCAAGCTCTCCGACGACCTACACGATCTGGCCTACAGGCTGCACCCGTCCTTGCTGGAGCACGTTGGCTTGGAGGTCGCTGCACGAGACAACATCGCCGAGTTCGCGAAGCGAACCGGGCTGTCCGTGAGGTTTACCGCGCGTGAGGTGCCTAAGACGCTCTCGTCGGAGGTGGCCACTAATCTGTTTCGTGTGATGCAGGAAAGTTTGCAGAATGTGTCCAAGCATGCTCAGGCGACCGATGTCACCGTCAGGCTGAGTGGCTCGTCCAAAGGGATCGGCTTGTCGGTGCGCGATAACGGCAAGGGATTCGACCCTAAAAACAAGAACGCGTGCGCGAAAGGACTCGGCTTGGTGAGCATGCAGGAGCGTGCGCGTGGGCTGGGCGGGTTTCTCCGGATTCATTCCTTACCCAGGAACGGCACGAAGGTCTGTGCCTGGATTCCTCATTTTCAGGAGGACGCATGAAGAAACCACGCGTTCTCATGGCCGATGACCACTCGCTGATCCTCAGCGCCTTGCGGAAGCTGATGGAGGGTGAGTGCGATGTGGTAGGCATGGTGGAAGATGGACGGGCGTTGATTGAGGCGGCGCAGAAGCTGCGGCCGGATCTGATTCTCCTGGATGTCTCCATGCCGCTTTTAAATGGGCTCGAAGCGGCCAGGCAACTCCGCGTTCTGGTGCCGGGAAGCAAGCTCATCTTTCTCACTATGCATGCTAGCCCGACCTATGCGACCGAAGCGTTCCAGGCCGGGGCCTCAGGGTATCTCCTCAAGCGCTCCGCGGCTTCAGAACTCAGCCTGGCGATCCGGTCGGTCCTCCATGGCGAGCACTATCTGACACCGTTGCTCACGAAAGATGTGCTGGACTCGGTCCTCAAGCCCTCCACCGGGGAGCGAGGCAAGCCTGTGTATGCGGCGCTCACCGGGCGCCAGCGGGAAGTCTTGCAGTTGGTCGCTGAGGGCCGCGGCACGAAGGCGATCGCCACGACCCTCAAGGTGTCGGTGAAAACGGTAGAGTTCCACAAGTCCCGTATCATGCAGCAGTTGGACATTCATACCACCGCCGACTTAACCAAGTATGCGATCACTCACGGTATCACCAACCTCTAACATGCAGAATGCTGAGAAAGTCGCCCTTCTCACCCGCCCACCCCAGGCGCACCGAGACGTGCCTGGGGTGGGCGGGTGA
>DATHTZ010000642.1:0-2982 GCA_035462675.1 Nitrospiraceae bacterium
CGGCGACGACGGTCGCAGACACTCCGAAAAGCGCGTGGCTCGTGTTCTTCGACACCGGCAAGGTGCTCAACGGCTTTAAGACCATTACCTTCCATGCCTGGTGTGTGCGCGGTGGCATGAATGCGGATCAGTATTGAAGGGCGGATGGAGTTCGGTCCTGGTGCCAAAACACCCTGACTCACGATGATTCATGTTGACCTTTCTCATCACGAATCCTCTCTCTTTGCTGATGATTCTTCTTGCTGTGTGTCCTGAGACGGGTCTTCGGTGTGACTCTTAATCAGCGGGCGTAGGTTCGACCCCTACACGGCCCACCACATACTTCAACAACTTACACCACTAGTCGCCAGTGCCAGCCTTACCGCTTGTCCGAAGTTGCCCAACACAACCCATTGCCCCAATACCGTATAGATCAGAAGCACCGGTACAGCAGGCGGTGGCCACTGTGGGCACGTTCGTCCGCATCCCCGATTCCACCGGTTTCCCCCTCATGTTCGCTTTACTTTTCCCCGCTTCACCAAATGCTGCGCTGAGCCCCGTCTCGCATCAGTCGAGCTGATTTGCCGTTGCCATCGACCGACCTGCACTGCGAAGGGACTCGGGACAGTCCAACCGCCCGGTGTAAATTTCAATGAATACGAGGCCATCCGTGGTGACCGCCTTACCCAGCGCATCTTCCAGCTCCCCTTCCGTGCGGACCTCAAGGCCCACCCCTCCTCCGAATACATCGACGAGCTTGTGATAGTGCCAGGGTTGGATATCGTTGTAGGGACGATCACAGATCACCCGTTCGATCGTATATCCGTCATTATTGATTAAAAAGATGATCGGCTTGAGATGGTTCCGGATCATCGTCGACAGGTCCTGACCAGTCACTTGAAACGAACCATCCCCGACAAACAGGACGGTGCGCCGGTCCTGCGAGGCCATACTAGCGCCCAAGGTTGCCCCGACCGTATAGCCGATCGATCCGTAGAAGGTCTGTCCTATGAACGTCACTCCGTCCGGCATGAGCATTTCCGCGGCACTGAACAGGGACACGCCTGTTTCAGCAATGACGATTGAGTCCTGCTCAATAAAATGGCTCACACGATCGAAGAAACGCTTGATGGTCAGCGGTGTCGGCGCATTCGGCCGGTACGGCTCCGTATGTCGGTGTACGCAGCCATCGGTGGCACATTGGATCTCCAGAGTTTCCGCCTCTCGACGTGCAAGCTTTTCCGTCAGCCCAAGGATAAAATCGTGGAGATACACGTTCTTGTAATAATGATGTTTGATCTTCACCGAGTGAATGTTGGCACTGATCGTCTTTGAGTCGTCGAGATGCGTTGTGAACCCGCCCGTGTTCAGATCGGTCATCCATGCCCCAAGTTGGAGCACGCAGTCGGCGGACTCGACCCGCTTTCGTACATAGTCGCGACTGCGGTCTCCCTCAAAGAGGCCAATGAATTGGGGATGGTGCTCTGAAAGGACGGTCTTACCCAACATCATGGTGACGAACGGGAAGCCCGTTTTATCGAGAAGACCGGCAAATGCCTGTTGCAGCTTGAAGCGTATTAACTCCACGCCGGCGATCACGACTGGTTTCTGTGCCTGATCCAGCATTCCAAGCGCTTCCTTGATCGCCTCCCCGAGCGCATCCTGATCACTAGGGGCGGGCGTGGGGAAGAGGAACGCGTTCGGCCGATGACAGGTCATCATCACCACATCCGAGGGGAGACTGATGTAGACCGGTTGCTGGTGAGAAAGACAGGCCGACAACACCCGGTCGATCTCGGCCGGGGCCGTGTCAGCGGTCACGAGCTGGGTTGAGGCGGCAGTAATGTTCTCATAGATCCTCAAGGGAATCTGATAATCGCCTAAGGTGTGATGCAACAACGGCCGGGTGCGGAAATTCGCTGTCGCGGGCGAGCCCGTGATCACCACCACCGGGACTCGTTCGGCAAATGCGCCTGCCACACCGTTGAGGGCGCTCAGTTCTCCGACGCCATAGGTTGAGGCAAATGCCCCGATGCCCCGAATCCGTGCGTAGCCGTCGGCGGCATAGGCCGCATTGAGTTCATTGCAGGTCCCGACATACTGTAGATTGCTCTTCAACACCTGGTTGAAGAAACCCAGGACGAAATCTCCCGGCACGCCAAAGAGGTGATCCACCCCGATCTCTTTCAGCCGGGTGAGCAGGTATTCAGCAACCGTAATCTGTGAATTGCGCATAGTGCTACACTCCTCATCTCGTTGCTCCAGTCAGTAGAGGAAATACAGGAATCCAGAAACCCGTTTAATTTAAACTTGCGAATCCGATATGCATTCAGTTCGCGCCCTTCCTTGCCGACCACGGCGATCTTCAGCCCGTCCACGATCTTCAGCTGAGCGACCGGCTCGATCATCTCATGGTACGGTTTCGATTGCGCGAACATGAAGCGTCGAAATTGCGCCCGCACATAATGTGCGCTACTGGTGTGCCAATTCTAAGCTGCTTCAACCGAGGGGTCCACCCCCATGGCTCTGCTAAATTTGCAATACAAATCTGCACAATGGATCGCATGCTACAGAATCAATGGAATGAATAGAATCATCTCAAGCCCTTGTTCGCAAAGAACAACCGGAGAAACCTTCGCAACATCACGCCATTGATATGTTGGTCCTTTGACCAAAGGCACATCGAAGACTGTGAAGTCTGCTGCAACCCCATCGAGATCAGCTCTACCGTAGAAGACGATACCCTCACTAGCTTCGCCGCTAAGACCCTTGAATAGATTCGTTGGGAACTTGCGACAGAAAACAGGCGGTAGACGCGGTATGACCACAAAGAGGATTAGGGTGGGAAGAGAAACGGGACAGAATACGTCGTGGTTGAATGGCTTACTGCTCAGGGATTGGCAGTTCCGGAAGAGTCGTTGCCATTACTTTGATCACTTGCTCTTGATCATCCAGACGGACGGCGATGCGTTCTCCTACCGACAGTCCCTTAAACAAGTCCGG
>DATHTZ010000643.1:0-1816 GCA_035462675.1 Nitrospiraceae bacterium
CTTTACGATGTTGTTCACGGAATTCCCCGTAGTGAAGGCCTCGCTTTGGCTCAGAAAGCTGGCCCCCCCTCTCTCGCAAATGACCGGATCGGTCGGCGTGAAAGTGGAACGGAGCCGCATGGCACATCAGCCGCAACAGACTGATCCAGTTCCCTCGTTTTTCTTAGCCCAGCAGCTGCAACTCCATCGGTTGCCCAAAGGCCGTGCGCTCGACGTCGCGGCTGGGCCTGGACGCCATGCGCTCTATCTAGCCTCGCACGGCTTTCAGGTCGACGCGATGGACCGCAATGAACAGGCCATGGCACAGCTCGCTGCCGCGGCGAAACAACGGAATCTCCCGAACCTCGCTGTTCGGACGGTGGACCTCGAACGAAAGACAGAGGAACGTCCAGAGTTTCCGAAACAGGAATACGATGTGATCGTCGTGTTCTTCTATCTCCATCGCGCACTGTTCCCCGCCCTCATTGATTCACTGAAGCCGAATGGGGTCTTGGTCTACGAAACCTTCATCATCGACAACTACATGCGCCACCGCCATCCACGCCGATGGGAATTTTGCCTCGGGCACAATGAATTGCTCAGGCTCACATCCTCACTTCGCGTGCTGTCATACGACGAAGGCGAGCATGACGGCAGCCATGGATCAGGGTCTGTTTTCACTGCACGACTCGTCGCCCAACAAGCAGGCCCCGGTAGCCTCCCTCACGAGTGACATGAGCCGTATAGATCTCCATCTCCATACGACCCACTCCGATGGAAGCTTCTCGCCCACTGAAGTCATACAGCGTGCCCACAAGGCAAAGGTGACAGCGCTGGCCATTACAGACCACGACATTGTCACCGGTATTCCCGACGCCATCGCAGCCGGGGCTGAGATGGGAATTGAAATCATTCCCGGTGTGGAAATCAGCTCCTGCGTCGGCAAGACCGAACTCCATATCCTTGGTTATTGTATTGACTGGCAAGATCCGGAGCTGAATCGACGCTTGACCGTCTTGCGCGAGAGCCGGCATTGCCGCAACCCGCAGATCATCGAACGGCTGCGCTCATTGGGGCTGGACGTGACCTACGAAGAGGTGCGGGCGCTGGCCGGCACAGATTCGGTTGGACGTCCGCATATTGCGCGGCTCTTGATGGACAAGAAGTATGTCACATCCGCCAAGGACGCTTTCGACCGGTATCTGGCAGAGGGGCGACCGGGCTACGTGGCGCGCGAACTGCCCCTACCGGCGGATGCCATCGCCTGGATCAGAGCGGCCGGAGGTGTGGCTGTGCTGGCGCACCCCACCTGGGCCAAGGTGTCGGGAGAAGGGCTGAACACACTCCTGACGACATTGAAAGCCGAAGGTCTCGGCGGCATTGAAGTCCACTACAGTACGCACACGAAGCGACAGACGAGGGAGTATCTCGACCTGGCTAAACGGCTGAACGTATTAGTGACCGGTGGAAGCGATTTCCATGGTATCACCAAACCGGACATCGAGGTAGGTTCGGGCAGGGGCGATTTGAAAGTTCCCGAGAAGCTGCTCGATCCCCTCAAGAAAGCCGCACTCCTCTCCCATCATTCATACTGAGCCGACCACTAAATAGTGCGTAGTTCATCACGCGGCCTAGCGGACCTGTTGCTCACGAAATAGGTTCGTGAGCATCTGCGGTTGCTTCTGGCGCCGAGGCACATGCCTACGCACAATGGCCATGAGTTCAGTTCGGTTGGTCGGCCGGCTCTTGCCGAGTCCGTTCGTCTTGACGTCCTGGTTCAACCATTCATCGGGGTTCAGTTCCGGGCAGTAGCCCGGCATCCGAATCAGTCGCAGTC
>DATHTZ010000644.1:0-2717 GCA_035462675.1 Nitrospiraceae bacterium
GAGTATAACTAGGGTAGATTGCCCCCTTGGCTCGTCCGCTCGGCATTAAATCCCATGGCGCGCTCTATGACGTCACCTCGCGCGTCAACGCACGCCTGTCCCGCTTGGCGAATGCGCGATTTCGCGACGAACCGTCATGAATCATGCGGGCTAGCAAGCTTAGCGACATACTGGTATAAAAAAAGGTCGACGAAGCTCGGTGACTCACCTCTGAACAGCGGCTGCTGGTTGCACTGCAACTTTCCGACGACGCTGCCCCTCTCCACCTCGCCGGTTCCAGGAAGTGTTAGCTGGTAGTTGTGCCGACTGCCGGAGAACTTCGTCTTGTCAATGTGTTCGAAACGGGATATTCTTTCCTATCATTCGGAGCGCATCCTCCTTAGGTGTTGGGCGAACCGAAATGGGCAGGTCTGCAGTCGGCTGTCACGCAAGACCGTGTAGTGCTGCCCAGCAACAATAATAAGGAGTATGTGACATGGCTATGAACGATGAGCAACTCGATGCTGAGATCATAAAGCTTGACCTGGATGCGAGGGCGCGTCTTGCGGAGAAGCTCATCTTGAGCTTGGATGTTCCCTCGGATAAAGAAAATATACACTTGTGGGTTGTTGAAGCGGAAAGAAGGCTCAGAGACATACGTAGGGGAGGAGCCAAAGAGATCCCCGCTGAGGAGATGTTCCGCGAGGCAAGGATGGCAATATAGTCGGGATCGAGATCTCGAACGCCTCGAAGCGTATTGAGAATCCGCGAGCGTTGGAGTATGCGATGGCATAAAGGGCTGGCGTCGCCTTCCATTCTCTCTTCCTAATCCTTTAATATAGCCTTCAGGTTTCCAACTTACTGAGGCTCCTCTTCATGCGGGCGAAAACTAGCTTTTCTTGCCAAGCTTGCGGCCATCAGTCGCCACGCTGGCTTGGTCGCTGCCCGGATTGCAGCGGCTGGAATACCATGAAAGAGGAACGGCAGGCGGCTACCGGCAAGGGGCGGCCTGCTGCAATGAAGACGACACAGGCGAAGGCCACGCCGATTGCCGAGATCGAAGTGGTCGGTGAGGATCGGCGCCTGACGCAGATCGGTGAATTCGATCGGGTACTGGGTGGGGGAGTCATTCCCGGCTCGGTGATCCTGATCGGCGGCGATCCGGGGATCGGGAAGACCACCTTGTTGCTCCAGGCGCTTCCGCGCCTGTCTTCGAAGGAAGAACCGGTGCTGTATGTTTCCGGAGAGGAATCTCCGAGGCAGATCAAGATGCGGGGACAGCGGCTCGGCATCGAGCATCCGAATCTGTTGATCCTGGCAGAAACCTCTCTTGAGCAAATTCTCAAGGCTGCCCAGGAGATCCAGCCGGCTGCGATGGTCGTCGATTCGATTCAAACGGTCTATACGGAACAGATTACTTCTGCTCCCGGCAGCATCAGCCAAGTGCAAGAAGTAGCAGGTCAATTGATGTGGTACGCGAAGCGCAGCAGCGTACCGGTCTTCATTATTGGGCATGTCACCAAAGAAGGCGCGATCGCCGGGCCGAGGCTGCTGGAGCATATCGTCGACACGGTGCTCTATTTCGAAGGGGACAAGGGCCACAGCTTTCGTATTCTCCGCGCGGTGAAGAATCGTTTCGGCTCGACCAACGAGATCGGTGTGTTCGAAATGAAAGATTCCGGGTTGGAGGAAGTGAGCAATCCCTCTGAGTTATTTTTGGCGGAACGGTCCCAGCGCACGACGGGATCGGTGGTGGTATCCAGTCTCGAAGGGTCACGGCCGATTCTAGTCGAGCTACAAGCATTGGTGTCCTCCACGAGTTATGCGATGCCGAAACGAATGGCGAATGGCGTGGAGCAGAATCGGGTTTCGCTGTTGCTCGCGGTCATGGAAAAACGATTGGGCATGCATCTGTCTGGGCAAGACGTCTATGTGAACGTCGTCGGGGGGATGCACATCGACGAGCCGGCGATCGATTTGGGCATTGTGGCGGCGGTGACATCGAGTTTGCGCGAGGTGCCGATTGAGCCGGGATTGTTGGTGTTGGGTGAGGTAGGGCTCGGTGGTGAAGTGCGGGCGATCAGCCAGGCCGAGATGAGGATTCGTGAAGCGGCAAAGATGGGATTCACACGCTGTCTGTTGCCGGAACGGAATTTGGTCAAGCTGGATCCTATCGTTGGGATCGAATTGATTGGGATTCGAGAGGTAGGGGAAGCGCTAGATGTCGTATTGGCATGAGTGCAACGTGAAAAGTACAAAATTCAAAATGGTGGGTCGTTGTCATTTTGCATTTATCATTTTGAATTGTACATTTGCGTTCCTCGCAGGTTGTGCGCTGTTCGCACCGCGCGAGGAAATCCAGTTCAAGCAGGCGACAGTTGAGGAACTGACGACTTTGCTGAGTCAGCAAGAGGCGGCGATTCAGACGATGAAAGGCCTCTTCAGCGCGAAGGTGCGAGGAGGAATCATTCCAATCGCGTCACGGGTGGAGGGAGCGTTGTACTATCGTCGTCCAAATGCCATGCGCCTGCGCGGGTTCACCGCGGTCGGCGGCGAACTCTTCGAATTTGTGCAAGCGGGTGATCAGTTCAGGTTGCGACTACCGACGATGGGCCGTGTCCTGTCCGGCAATTCGTCCGATATGAGCGAGATGGGAAAGCTCGCCCGGCCGTTTCAGTTGAGTGTGTGGGCGATGGATGGTGTGTTGGGGACCGGCACGATTGCGAAAGACGAGACGG
>DATHTZ010000645.1:0-3390 GCA_035462675.1 Nitrospiraceae bacterium
GGTACTGAGCGAGCTATTACAGAGCAGGACACGTTCCTCGGTAAAGGAGGAGTGGAGTCATGTCGAATAGAGCACCTCGATCTTCCCCTTCATAAGAGGACATTTCACAGGTCGTTTTCCACATGAAACGCCAAAGATCACTCATGAAAGAGGTGAAGCTGAGATTCGCCTGGAGGCAGAGATGCGGGGCAAACACGAGCAACGGTGAGAAGACTTCGGTATTTGCAGGGAGGTCTGGGCTCGAGCAGCGCATCCAATAGTGAGCCGACTTCCATCGACGATGGCATGTCACGTGCGCGGCTCCCGTGCAAATGGTCTAACTTCCAATCAAGGGAAAGGAAACTGAAGATGAAAACTACTTTGAGGGCAATGTTGATCACGGCCACGCTTCTGGCCTCCGCTAGCGGTTCCTTTGCGGCATCGTTCCTGCAAGCCTCGAGCAACGAGGAGCAGCTCGCGAAGGACACCAAACCGAACGTCGTCACGATGATGACGGACACAGGCGCAGGCGTCACCAATAAGAACGGTGTCGTTACAATCCATATCGACGGGATGTACTTCTGGATGGCGGCAGCCCAGGTCGGCGGAAAAGCTGCGGGTTCGGTACGACTCTGGATCAAGGTTAACGGCAAGAATGTAGCCAATTCCAACACCGAGCAGGTGATTCCCGACGCGTCCTTCACCGCCGTTCTGGTATCCCAAGGCGTGCAGATGTTGAGGGACGGCGACACGGTCGAAGCGGTCTACTCCGGGTCGGTGCCTGGCCTCGGTTTGATCGTGAAAAAGCCGGAAGGTGAACCCTTGGTGCCGAGCATCATTTTTTCGGCATTCAAGGTCAATTGACCATGGCCACAACGAAGAGGGTTGTGACTGGAGTGCGCGGCCTTGGCCGGCCGCACTCCGGGTCGGGTGGTAGGGCCGCCACTGGCGCCCGGTCGGTGGTATGGTAGTGTGCGCGCGGCCGCAGCTGAGCCACAGCGTTAGCCTACCTGATATGGTCTTTTCTTCGCGTGTGGCGACAGAGGTCAGTGACCCTACCTCCTCCCCTGTGGTAAGCTTCTCCCCATGGAGGTGCCTATGGATGCTAGATACATGAGCCGTGACCCCGAGGTCATGAGTGGCGCGTTGTGTTTCAAAGGCACACGTGTTCCTGTGCAAAACCTTTTCGACTACCTTGAAGGAACCTCCTCGCTTGAGGAGTTCCTGCAAGACTTTCCCTCTGTGTCTAGAGAAGCTGCAGTAACCGTTATCGAGGACGCAAAGAGCAGGCTGTCTGCAGATGCGATTGCTTCTTGACGAGTCTGTCCCCGTTCGCCTTCGGCGGTCTTTGCCAAGTCACTCGGTCAAAACCGTAGTCGAAATGGGCTGGGGAGGGGGTAAAGAACGGCGCTCTGCTTGGCTCTTGTGGCTAAGGAATTTGACGCATTTCTCACCGTCGACAAGAACCTCCCTTACCAGCAGAACATGGCAAACCTCCCGGTAGCAGTCATCGTATTGGAAGCCTATTCCAACGAACTCGGCGCACTACTGCCACTTGTTCATAACCTGGAGCAAGCACTTGGCAGTCTGCAGCCCTGTACTTTTATACGGGTTGGGGCATAACCCGGCATGGGGAAAACAAAGGGGAGGCATTCTGAATTTTCTTGAGTGACCGCTCGGATCTCATGTTTGATGGAAAAGAAGGAAGAACAGTAACTATGAGCCAGATCAGAGTTTTTAGAATGATCGCTTTAGCCGAAGGGATTTCATTTCTCACCTTGTTATTCATTGCTATGCCGATGAAGTACTTCATGGGGATGCCAGATGTCGTGAGGGTAGTGGGCTCAATACACGGAGGATTATTCGTGCTCTATGTCGGTCTATTGGCCATGCTACATTTTCGACAACGATGGTCTTTCATGTTCTCACTGTATGCACTGATTGCGTCTGTTATTCCGTTTGGAACATTTATGTTGGACAAGCACCTTCGTGAGAAAGAAGTATTAATTAAAGGAGGCGGGGTCATTGCTTGACTTTGCACTGCGCCAGCGCTGCGGAAGAATATCCTGTCCAAGCCGTTCCGGTTGCAAGAAATCCGTCCGGTCGGTCGTGCAATGAACAATCGTCTGCTGGTCTGGCTCTTCCCGTCTTACTTTCTATCGCGCATTGGAACTACCTCGGCTTACGCGCCTTGATGTTTTTTCGCAGGTTTGATCGTGGGCTTTTGCCTGATCTTTCGCGCGGCCTTCTTTGTAATGGGTACAGTTACTTCCGCCATCTCGATGCCGAAGACATCAGCCAGTTCTGTGTCTTTGAGTGCCTTGCCGGTTTTGGGCGCTTGACTCGATAGCGGCAAGCCTTTCCCGGCTTTGGCGATCAGGTCCTTTCCGTCTACTTTGCGGAGCGTGAACAGTAGGTGCGGTGTTTCGTCGAGACGGGCACCGATGCCGTAGAGTACCGCCGCGACGTGTTTGCACATGGATGCCCAGTCCGGGCAGGAGCAGGAGAATTTGATATCTTTGGGTACGGGAAACAGGCCAGCGCCAGGCCGGCAGATACGCTCCATGACGTGTTTGGAGAAGCGTCCCTGCAACAATTCGACCAATGAATCGATTGCGCCCGAACAATCTTTGCAGACGGCGTTCCAGTGCGTCTGTGGCACAGCCGTGACCTTGACTTCGACCTGATAACGCCGCGACCCCATGACCAGCGCCTTGACCACGCCGTCGGCAATTTGCAGATCAAGTACGGCACGGTTACGAACATAACTGCGCCCGCGCGGCAAGCGGTTGGCGTAATCACTATAGCGTTCGATGTTTTGGCACCAGGCCTTGCCCCAGAACGTTGTGGCGATGGTGCGGCCGGCGATGACGACGGGTGTCATCGCCGTGCCCTTTTTCTGCGATTTGGTAATTTCTCGTTCAGCTTTGCGTTTGCGCTCGGTTACGGATACGTAAGGTTTCCACTCATAAAACATATCGGCTATTCCTCCTGCAACGCAGCGTGAACATCAAGCTCGACGAGCTTGAGGAGTTCGTCGTCCTTCATTTCCGTGAGCAGCATTTCGGCGCCGCCTTCCAATACATCTTTCGATAGTTGTTGCTTGGATTCGATCAGCGTGTCAATTTTCTCTTCCATTGTGCCGCTACAGACAAATTTATGCACCATCACGTGTTTGCTCTGCCCGATGCGAAACGCGCGGTCAGTGGCCTGATTTTCCACCGCGGGATTCCACCACCGGTCGAAGTGGACGACGTGTGTCGCGGCGGTCAGGTTCAGCCCCGCGCCGCCCACCTTGAGCGAGAGCACAAAGAACGGAACCCGCTCGTCTTCCTGAAATTGGCGAACCAGTTGCCGGCGCTCCTTGATTGCAGTTCCTCCGTGCAGCACCACACCGGGACGCCCGAACAC
>DATHTZ010000646.1:0-2665 GCA_035462675.1 Nitrospiraceae bacterium
ATCCCCTGACAAGTCTCATTGCAGAGGGGAGCCAACGTGAAATTCAATCCATGGTTACTCGCATGATCGATCTTTTAAAATCCAAAGGCATAACCGGGTATTTTACAAGTCTTGTTTCGTCTACCGCACAAAATTACACAAGCGGGGAAGTGGGCGTCTCGTCGTTAATTGACACGTGGCTTGTAGTTAGAGAAATAGAAGAAGAGGCGGGTAAAAGACGCATTCGTGGACTGTACATTGTGAAGTCTCGTGGCATGGGCCACTCTAGCGACGTCCAAAAGTTAATTTTGAGTGATGATGGAATTGTCTTAGTACCAGTGGATGTTCCGTAAGCCCCAATCAGAAAAAGAAGGCTGGTAAAAGAGCTCTTCTTCCCAAACGGCGGATTGGTCATCACGATGTCGAACCGATCCCCGAGCGGAGCCTTGCGGAGTTGGGGTTATGGTGATCCATGCCCGCTCCCCGCAGGCCAAGGGGCCTTTAGAACGCTTGTTCAAGACCATGCAGGATCGCTTGGTGAAAGACCTGCGCCTGGCAGGCCTCGCGACCATCGAGGCCGCGAATCAGTTCGTCGAGACTTGGCTGCCGCACTACAACCGGCGGTTTGCGGTCCCGCCCGCGCAGGCCGCCGATCTGCATCGGCCCCGTCCCGCGAGTTGCGACCTGGGCCGGAGCCTGTTTCTGAAGACCACCGAGTCATGCGGCGAGAGTGGACCGTGGCCCACCACGGCCAGCTGGTTCAGATCGAGACGCAGATCCACACCCAGGCGGTGCTCGTGGAGGAGCATCTGGATGGGACGATGCGGCTCACCCACCGCGGCCAGGCGCTGCGCTATCACGCCATCACATCGCGGCCGGTCAGGATCATGGCCCCCACGCCATTCGCTGCGCCGAGATGTCTCGTCAAGCCGAAGCCGACTCATCCGTGGCAACGCCGCCTCTTGCCCGACCATCAAAAAACCACGGCGACCCCTAGGAGGTAAACCGGACATTTCTAATTGGGGAGAAAGAGGAAATTTCTAAATTGGGTTGACACGTCGATTATCCCCCCTTGAATTTATCGTTTAGCATGCTACACTCCATCATTGAACTTCGATGGATCCCTCCATAAAACTCTATTGCCCGCCCTTCCATAGGATAAATAGTAAGAGCGCCAGAGGAGTTACCACCGTAGAGGTGTGCCGGTCGAACATGGACCCGCTCATATTTCTGGAAGGTGAGCCGCACACTGTGGCGCACTGGAGCTCTCCCCGTCAACTGGGATGGCTCAGGAAAGGCGGTCTCAGGAACACTAGCAGGGAGATTCTTGCGGCGGAACTCGGAGATGATATCGTAGAGGTCTTGCGTCATGCAAAGGCCCTTCGTTCTCGTGCTTCTACCAGAGCCGCATATAGCGAGGCTGTATCGGGGGTCAGACCCAACGTCTCCATAGTGACGGACGATGCGAATATATCGAAGGGTGATTGGGGTGTGAATGTATGTCAAAGGAGCAGGGTCGCCTGTCAGAACAGCCCGAGCACCTGCCCCTGAATCAGTGGTGGAGTCATAAGTTAAGTCTTACCTAGATGAATGGCTCAGCATATCTGAACTCACGTTGGTGACAAGCACCTTCTGAGCTCCACATTCGTCCCATATCATTCTCATACTAGGAAATGGCGGCGCCTCACCAGGCCATCCCCTTTCCATGGCGGGTAATCGTCGATCTTGCCTTCCGGCTCTATCTGTCAAACTCTGATCCATCCCCCCCTGAATTGTCTCCTTCGCTAACACTCTAATAACCCCGGTGGGGACCGGGGGGATAGCCTTGCGCCGTGAGGCCGGGGTGGGTAATTAATGTTGCGGCCCGATTTATTTTTGAAAGCAAAAGCATGGGGCTGGCCGAAGTCTCGTGTATTTATCGTCCCGCCTCCGACCGGCTACCCTATGACATCCTCCTGGTGGGTACTTGTCTAGTCAAGCGGCCCGGAAAGCAAAGGGCCCGGCATCTCAAATGGCGCGCTTTTTTTTACTATTCATTTGTTCCGTGAAAATTCGAAGTACCTTTTTATTTCTCGTCCTTAATCGCTGCCTTCACTTTCGCCTTAAGCTCAGGCGTCCCCTCCCGAATCCCATGCGACTTCGCATGTTCCATGGCGTTCTTCAGGACCTCCTCCTCAGTGTTTCCGCGAACAACATGCTTGCATCCGGACGATGGATCGACTTTGGCACACTCAACAACTTTACCCATGATGAATACCTCCTTTTGAGACACTGACCAAGGACTTTCCTCTATTGTGAAGAACTGCGAAGGAATTTTCTAGAGAGACACGAAGAGACAAGAACGGGACATCTTTATGTCCAGACACAACCACGCGCAACCTAGGGACGTTGATATACGGGGGATACCCTTGCGCTGAAGGCCGGGAGGCCATTTCAACCCAATACACTGCCATCCAATGTGGAGAAACCTCCGATGATTTCCTCTTATCTCATGGGTTTGGCGGTTGGAGGCTGCCGGCTCGAGCCTTCCCCATGTGCCGGCGTACCTTTCATAAATCGATTGCATCCTCCTGATCCCGTAATACTCAGGCGATACGGCAGTAGATTTTCGTCGATACAAAAGCCAACAGTCTCCTCCGCAATTGCAGCCTTAGGCTCGATCTGCCACCACTTGCAATTCATACAC
>DATHTZ010000647.1:0-5033 GCA_035462675.1 Nitrospiraceae bacterium
CCCTCGCTACGTTTATTGACCAGCAAATAGGCGCGAGGACCTTCACTCACGGCCTGCCGCACCAAGTGCATTGCCTCTCTTCTCATCCCCGATAACTCTTCCACGATATGGTTCAGTCTGCTCCTTCGTGGGCTTCGTAGGCGATTTCTTACGCCAATACTGGCGCAGTTCCTACTCCCACACGCCGCGTTTAGTGCATTATGCAGGCTACCGAGGATAGCACCGCACTTCAACTGGAGGTTTACCAGCATGACGCCCATAGAAGAGGCTATCGTTGAAAAGCTGCGGGAAATTGGTCCGTGCTGCCTCGACGATGTCGTCACGTCCCTTCCCAATTCCAGTTGGGGAGTGATCTTTGCGGCCGTTGATCGGATGTCGCGGGACGGGCGGTTGTTGCTTCACCAAAGTCGTTACTCGGCCTATCAGGTCTCACTCGGCTCCCATGTTGCATATCCAGTTCAACGTTTAGTAGCCGAAGGGAAAGGTGCGAGCCAAAGCCTAGAACGCTGAGGCGATTCTACTCTAGAAGGGTCATGGCTAAAATTCTGGTAATTGATGATCAGTCGAACGTTCGAACGTACCTCGACACGCTACTCCGTCTGCAGGGATATGACGTGGTACTCGCTGACAACGGTTGGAGGGGGCTACAGCTGTATCGCCAAGAACACCCCGATGTCATTGTTCTTGATCTGAACATGCCGGAGTTGGATGGGATCACGGTCTTGAAACAGATACGAAGTGTCGATCTCAAACAACCGGTGATCATTTTTACTGGGGAGAGTGTCCCTGAAACGGAGGGACAGGTGCGTGCGCTTGGGGTGAGCGAGTTCCTCGTAAAAGGCTCCTCGCCACATCTCCTGGCAGATACTCTAAAACGCCTTCTCAAGACTCCCATCCCTGCAACGCCGTGCAATCGTGGTTGAGACCTTGCGTACTGAGCGGAGCGAGTGCCGGAGATGAGTGGCGAGGGGCTGCAGCGGAGGCGATACGGAGGTCCACAACTACGGCTCTTCCCACAAGGCCTATCCCAAGTAGCCCCGACGCCAGGGTGTAGTAGCGTGGCGTCAGTTTAGAAACCGCTATGAAAGCCCTGTGCAGGCATACTCGCCCCCGTGTGCATGCAGTGCCACCATGACGGAATCTGAAGTAAAAGGCTCGGATCCGAAAGGAACCGGGCCTTTATTTTGATAACATCTCCACAAGTCCATGCACGGTCAGCGGCGCATTCCCCTCTGATCGGTCATTGACCAAGACATAGGCGCGACGGCCTCCGCTGACAGCCTGCTGAAGATAGCTCATACCGAGGAGTGTTGGGCCAAGTCCTTGGCGAGGATAAGAGGAAAGCCGGCCACCACCTTCTGGAAGAGACATCACGCAGGCGTGTCGGATCAACCGGCTACTAACAGTTGTAGTACTCTCAGACTCAGATATCTCTTCAAATCAGCTATGAGCCTTGTCTCCTTTGACCTCTCGCTAGGCGGGCGTCGGTGTCGACATGACCTGAACTGCCCTGATTGTCTCCATCACCTGCGTGAAACATCCTGGACAGTAGGTGTGAGTCTTAAGGTAATTGGCCGGATTGACGCCATATGTCTTTCGATACGTTCGCGGCGTGACCCAGCGCGCACTATCAAGAGAAGGGCCGATCTCATCTCGAATGCGTCGACAGAGACAACAGACAGGGAGTAGTCGCGTCTCTTTTCTGAAAGCGGTTATCTGAGTGAACAGGGTGTTGTCAATGTCAACTGGGCGAAACGCGCCATTTTTCATGAGTCCGCTTCTTATTTCCATGATGTGCGACATCAGACTGCGCCGCGTCAGTCCCATGATGGATCGCCTGTTGGCTGTAGCCATGCGCTGGGTGGGCATGCTGCGTCCTTTTTTTCGTTAGTTCGGCTCATCTGGTGAGAGGCCTGTTCATCATGCTCTTCGGCCTTCTGGTAATGGTCGCCTGATTGTTTTGCCATGGTCACCTCTCTTAGACAGTTCGCACAGTATGCCGAGAAGGCAGCATGGGGTCTGGTCACAATTGCTCACTGTTAGAATATGATCAGGTAGACCGCAGGACGCTATTTCTGCGCGAAGATTCATCGGGAAGATGAGCACCTAATCGTACAGAACGACATTGAGGAGGGAGCTGTGGACGTGCGGAAGGAGGACGAGAAGAGGCAGTTTAATGGCTTGGTATGCCGACCTCGCAGAGTGTGACTACTTCCGCACGTGGCATTCGTCATTCATTCGAGCTGTTGGATGGCTAGAGCGCGGTAGGTCCTACACTCGCGGAACTGTTGATCTTCAAGTTTTTAATGAGCTGACTGAACTGCGCAGAGATGCTTGGCAACCTTGTCTGTTCATGGGGTCGCATGGTTGCGATCTCTGTCTTAGCGAAGGCGAGAAGGGTCACACAACCTGTTCATTCCAGGTAATGGATTCCTTTTTGTCTGCCCAGAGTGAATCCTCCATCACATCAAGGGGCACCAGTATTCTCCACCGTCGCGTTCTGCGAGGCGGGCTCGGCTTGTCCACCAATGAACTCTACAGCCTATGTGAAGGTCGTTGAGCCGCGATGGAGGAGGGAAAAACAGACATTACGTATAACATCTATGTGCGAACGACCTCTAGACAAATAGGATTCCTTTGATATTATTGCTCTTGGAAAGAGCCACGCCTAGCCGCATCATTCTTGGGAGGTCCCATGACCACCGTGCTCGTGATCGATGATGAGAAAGGCATACGGAATCTCCTCGACACGCTCCGCAGTCGGAAGGGCTATGATGTGGTCCTTGCTGAGAGTGGTCAAAAGGGCCTGACGCTCTTTCGCCGAGCACGTCCGACGTCCTGGTGCTTGATCTGAACATGCCTGGAATGAACGGGCTCACGGTCTTGCACCAGGTCCGCCATCTCCATCCCACACAGCCGGTGATCATTCTGACGGGAGCCGGGACCGCGGAGGCAGGGCAGCAGGTTCGAGCGCTGGTGGTGACCGAGTTCGTCGGAAAAACATTCTCGCTGCATCACCTGGGGAACGCTCTGAAGCGCCTGCTCAATAATCCAAACTCTTCGACGCAGCGGGCACCTGCATCGCTCGCGAAGCGGCTCTGACATCACAATGACTCATCGCTCTATTCTGATTATTGACGACAACGACCAGCTCCGTGCCTTGCTTCGGCAGGTGCTGGAACACGCTGGATATTCGGTCCATGAGGCGTCGGATGGTCAGAAGGGACTCCGCCAATTCCGACAGAGTCCCACAGCGCTCGTGATCACGGACGTGCTCATGCCTGACGGGGATGGACTGGAGGTCACTATAGCCTTGCGTCGTGAATCGCCCACCGTAAAAATTATCGTCCTCACTGGTGGGTCAGAGGAGGGTGACTTTCTTAAGGTCGCCACGCTCCTAGGTGCGCATCGGGCGATGAGGAAACCCGTGGCGATGACGGACTTCCTCCACGCCGTGCAGCAGGAGTTACAGGAAGGCGCGGCCCCCAATGGACCTGGATCACAAGGAGCGCGCTCGAATTGAGGCGCTTCGAACGTGCCCTTTCAATCGCTTCAATGACGGTATAAGGAGGGCTGGGGCGTCCTGCCCTTGCCAAGGTGTCCTTTGTTAGCGAGGCACCGCAGAAGAAGATCCGATAAGGAGGGGAACACAACCGAACCATTCTCCATGTCTTGAGGATCGGAAAAAGAGGTCACTCTGAGCTCAAGATTCTCGTGCAGGAATCCGAAGAGAGCATACCATGAACCGATGAACAGGAGCGTCTCTGACAATGGCGACCATTCTGATCATCGATGACGAAGAGTCCATCCGTGCGCTCCTTCGCACCACTCTTGAAGGGGCAGGGCATGAGGTAAAGGAGGCTCCTAACGGCCGCATCGGGCTTGCGCTGTACCGCTTCAGGCCCACGGACTTGGTTATCACCGACATTCTCATGCCCGAAATGAATGGGCTGGACATGCTCGTGGAGCTGACGCGTGAATTCCTCCATACCAAGGTGATCGCCATCTCAGGCGCAGGAGGAGAACACAACGGCTTGGATGTCTCGAAACTCCTCGGCGCACGGCGAACCTTCCTGAAGCCCTTTAGCCTACCGCGACTGCTCGACGCGGTGCGATACGAACTAGACCATTAGCGCCGCCGTCCCTCCGCTCGGTCCATGTCCTCTCCTACACCGGATTACGCAAACGTAGCGAGGTGCCCACTCGTGGCCCCTGACTCTGGCGGAGCTTCCGTAGCGTAGCCTCATTCACTTTCAGAAACGCCGGAGCCTCTGGATGGGCAATACCGTCATTCTTCAGCCGTCCGTTATAATCGAAACTGACTCACTCTTGATCTCTTAGATCATCAGGCCGTCCACGTCTTCAGCACCGCGCCACCGGGCTCACTGTTCGATCGAAACTATGACCTAGGTGCGGAGCATCTCTGCAAGTGCCTGTATCGTCAAAGGCGCATTCCTCTGCTATCGCTGGAACAATTCCGGCCCATTTCTTGGCGGTTTTCGTAGGCCAATTCTTACACCGAGACTAGGGCATTTCCTAGTTCAAACGCCGCGCCTTTCATATATACGGTTACAGTCCAGCCCCCACGCACTTCACTTCAACCGGAGGTTACACACCATGCTACCCCTAGAAGAGGCAATTGTGGAAAAGCTGCGGAACGACGGTCCATGCTGCTTTGACGATGTTGTCGCGGGTCTTCCCAATTTCAGTTGGGGGCAAATATTCGTCGCCGTTGATGGCATGTCGCGGGACGGACGGGTGTGCCTTCGCCAACTCGGCTACTCGACCTATCAAATCTCACTCGGTTCGCAGCGTGCCTATTCAAGCTCAACGTCTAGTCAGACGGGGCAGACATCTAGAAACGTGATGTCAATGCCGCAAATGGATGCCCAATAAGTCAGATGGCAACCGAAGGCGGAGCGAGCGGACAACGGAAGCGCGGCATCGCGAGGGATGGAGTGGAAGGATGGAGAGGTAGCCCGGCAACAGGGGTAGTAGCGTGGCGTTGGTGTAGACACCACTATGGAAGGCCC
>DATHTZ010000648.1:0-2640 GCA_035462675.1 Nitrospiraceae bacterium
ATCAATCTACGCTCATTTTCCCAAGCTGGAGGTCAACAATACGATCCGATGTTGACTGACTGATGGTCACCCGCCTCTTTTTCAAATCCAGTCGTCCCGTGATTCCGGCGTGTGCCACCGGCGTGCGAGGCAAAACGGAACTCCCTTCGAAACCTGCCAGAATCACCCAGCTGCTGATTCAAACGGTATTACAGTTTCCTACAAGCATAGGGAACGAGAAACGCTAGGTTCTTATCGGAAGCGCCGCGGCCTCCATATTCACGCCCTCCCATCAGGCTTACACGCTTACACGCCGGGGCGTTTCCGATAAGAACCTAGCCAAAGATATTTGAAATTTTCAGATCAGCCCGCGTGAGCGATCTTGTGTGTGGGGTAGCCTAGAATGGTCGTGATGCGGCCGGTGTCGCGATCGGAGTAGATGAAAGCGGGCCCCTCGATCCGATAGCGGCCCTTCCATTCGATGGCGAAGCTGGTATCGGTCTCCTCCAGGTAGACGGGTTCAGGGTCGCCATCTCGGGCCAGTCGGGCCGCCAACTGATCGGTGACATCGAGAAGCCAGGCATCACCGGTGTCGGTGGAGAAGAGAATGAGCTGACCGATGGTGACAATCCGTCCGTCGTGATCGGCGGCCTTGTCTTGGATGTAGGCAATCTCGTCGGCAAGGCGGAAGCCCTTGCCGTCCACCACCTGTCTAGCCGACCCACGTTTGATGGTTCTGCGGCCCACAGTGTTTTTCTCCATAGAGTATAGTGCGTGGACATGGAACGGTTCATCCAGTTATTCGCGGATTTCCTGTCCCTGGTCTATCACTGCTTCGACCGCATCGTCATTCACGGGTACCTGAGCGGGTTGTCCCGGCCCGAGCAGGTGGTCTACTTTTTTCGGCAGGTCCTTGGCATCCCGGTGGTGAGCAAAGAGATCCTCAGCCAGCGCACCAACGACTACCGGGACTGGGTCGAGGCGTACGCCCGCAACCGCAAGATCCCGATCGAGTGGGCCGAGAAAGGGACCCGCAAAGAGGACTACGTCCTGCCCGCGCTACGCCGCATGGAGAAGAAGAACGCCTACGGCGTCTACTTCATCTTCAAGAGCATGGAGCAAGGCCGCACCTTCCGCATCAGCGTGCCCAAATTTCCGACGAAAGATCCGAACCATCGCATTCTGGCGCATCAACGGAGCCGCTTCACCCACTACTACTTCTATATCCGGGATGCAGTCCTGGGACCCATCATCGTGCGTGTGGCGAGTTTTTTTCCCTTTCATGCCACGTACTGGCTCAACGGCCACTCTTTCATCGAACAGGAACTGAAGCGAAAGCAGATTGGCTTCCGCAAGAACAACAACGCTTTCCTGGCGGTGGATAATGTAGCTGAACTACAAGCGGCTGCCGACCGACTGAGCGCCGAGGTCATCGGCAAGCAACTCGATTACTGGACGTTCCTGCTGGGGCCGAAGTTCTCCAAAAAGGAACGTAGCCAGATGAACCTGTCGCGGTTTTACGCCATCGCGCAGATCGAGTACTGCCGCAACTTCATTTTCAAGCGCCACTTTCCCATCCACAAAATCTTCGAGCGAAGCTGTGAACTCGGGCTCTGGCGTCTGACAGCCCATCGCATCAGCGAGATCTTTGGCGTCCGGCTCAACAAACGACTGCGTGGCAAACTGGCGACGGTCATCGAGCAGATCGAGCATGGACATCACGTCTTCCGAGCCTATTGGAAAAACTCCTTCCTCAAGCAGTATGAGAAGTTTTCCCGGTTCCTGCGCAACGAACTGGTTTCCAACAATCTGCGCAATTTCGGTCTGAAGAAGGGGCTCAATCACCTCGACGCCGTGCGCAAAAGATTTCAGATCATTACCGATCGTTTCGCCGATTGCCAGGCCCAGTGGCTCAACGTCCATGTGGATTTCCCGCTGCTGCAACGCCTGGCACTCCCGATAACCATCGGCACCGTCCGTTATCCCGGAATCAAGATCCATGAACCGCGGATCATTCGCCTGATGGAAGTCCTCCTTCATGGCGGGACCGCCGTCGGCGGCTGGACTGCCAAGCAGATTCACCAAGCTGTGCTTACCACGTTCGAACTTTCCGCAGCGACCTACGGCCTGAATCAACTCCGCTACGACCTGCGCAAGTTGAAAGGTCATGGCCTGCTTGCACGCGACGGTAGCCGCTACGCCTACCGCCTCAGCGCCAAAGGCCTACAGGTAGCGCTGCTGTTCCTGTTCTTCCACAAGCGCCTCTGCGGCCCGCTCGCCCATAGCCGCTTCCACCACAAGCCAGATCTGAAACACGCCCCGAACAGCAAACTGGAAGCCGCCTATCACAAGGCCGACAAGGCAATCCAGGAAATCGTTGACCTGCTGGCCGCTGCCTGATGTTACCTCTTCAAATGTTGAAGTATTCTTGTTTACGATCTTCGATCCAAGAATCTAGCGTGATACAGACGGACGGAAGGCGCGTGGGCGAAAGTAATGGTCGGTAAATGCTAGGCGACTACACGGGACGAAGCGGGTCCAGCCAATTACACCACGGCCAGCGCTGTGGCCAGAGGGCACGCGGGTGCGCCTCGGCGACGACCAGTGTGGGTAACGCAGATTACTTCTCGCGAACGACAGTAAAGGAGCCAGGTCGTGCAG
>DATHTZ010000649.1:0-3102 GCA_035462675.1 Nitrospiraceae bacterium
TTCTCGGACTCCGCTTCAGCCAGCGCGGATCGGTCACGTCGATCCCTGCGGCAGCAAAATGACGGGTCCTTGTCCGTTAACGCAAGAGTGCCGAAACAATGATGTACGGAAGCGATCCCATCAATCCGGGCACCATCGCAACAGTCGCGGCTCGCACGGCCGATCTGGGAACGTATAGCACATCGTTGGGCAGCAGAGGGAAATCGCCGCGCCTACCTGCGAGCAGTTCTTTAAAATCGATGAATATCTCAGCCCGCCGATTTGTTCCCGTGATCTGCCGGAGAACACGGACGTTTGCTTTATCGGCGTAAAGGGTAATCCCACCGGCCTCAGTTACAGCTTGTGTGAGCGATAGAGAGTTGCGCTGGCCGAGTTCGATGCTCATGTTCTTCACAACCTCTCCCATTACGTAAATCCGCTCCGCCGCCTCCGCGCTGACGATGTCAAAAGGCTGAAGGACGATGTCCTCCTCGGGATTCACGTTCTGTGTGAGACTCTCCAGACTGATGTCGACGGTGCTGAGCTTCTTGTCAGGGTTCTCGACGACGTTGGAGAGAGGAATTGGGCCGTACTCGGCGCGCCGCGTCACTCGAATTCGGCGGCTGGCGTTGGGCAGGATCCCGCCAACGGTCGACAGCATCTCGATCAGGGTCCTGCTGCCCTGCAGCGGATACAGTCCAGGTGCACGAAAGTTTCCCACGAAGAAAACCGGTTCGCTGCGGAACTGTACGAGGCTGATGTAGACTTGAGGCTCGCGGACGAACTCGCGGAGTCGTGCCACCAGTTCCTTTTCGAGACCCTGAATTGACTGGCCCGCAGCCTGGACGCGGCCGACGATCGGTAACTCGATGAAGCCTTCGGCATTGATGCGGAACGGCTGGTCATTGATTTCGGCCACACCCGGTGCACGGATCAGGATCTGGTCGTTCGCCCCCAGTTTGTAGTCGGGACGAACCCCCGTTGCGGCTTGGACGGGACTGGCAGATGCCTGCTGAGCGGGTGCTTGCCCCGCTGCCGGCAGAGACCAGCCGAATGCCAGGGACACAACTATCAACGCCATCAGAGGCGCAGCACTCCGACTCACGGGAACTTCCATAGGTGCGATCATAACAGTCTCAATAACTACTTGTTGGGTCAGACTCCACGTTTTGACAAAGCTTGGGTGGAAGGATTGTCCAACGGCCGCACCCAGATGCGATCAATTTCTGCCGAGACAGATCTCTGAAGCAGAGTGATGGAGACAACAAGCCGAAATTTACCTTTTTCGCTCTGCAGGATACCTTCCAGCCCGGCGAGCGGCCCACGTTCGATCAGGACGCGTTGTCCGACCTCCAGAAAGGGCCAGGGGGTCACGAGCAGGCCTGACCGAAGCAGCGTTCGCACCCGCTCCACTTCCTGCTCCGGTATCGCCTCGGGCACCTTCCCAAGACCAACGAGTCCGACGATCCCCGGCACCTGTAGAACGGGAAGCCGGTCGTGCGGATTCAGGCGGCAGAACACATATCCCGGGAAGAGTGGCTGATCAATAGCCTTCTTCCTGTCCGACCATTGGCTCTCAATCCGATAGGAGGGGGAGAACTCCTCGAACCCCTTTTCCTTCAGATGAAGAGACACGACCCGCTCACGATTGGAACGCACACGTAGAGCGAACCATGGGTATATGGCTCCTCCGTCGAGACTTGCTTGTTCCAGGGTAGACATCCTTGACCCGCGTGCTCGAAGCCGACGCTAGTTCTTTCAACGATGACGGATTGCCGGATTCTTGTCAACGGGACTCTGACCTAGTACTACTTAATCCAGATTCCAAGAATTCAGAGATTTAGACGGATCGTCTTGAATCAGGAGTCTGCGTTGCCAGCTCAGATAGATTGCCGCACCGAGGCATGTGCCTACAGTGTTGGTCAGGACATCGGTAAGATCCGAGTTTCGCGTCGGCAGATAGACCTGGAGAAGCTCAATCGTCAGGCTGACCAACACACCGCCGATCACGGTCCACGTCACAACCCTGCGAACTCTGCGAATCGATGCCATGAATGCGCTGAGCATAAACCCAAACGGGAGAAAACCGCCGATGTTAATCAGGACGTCCTCTGCATATCCCCACTCGGGCTCGAAGGCGCTAAGCGGAGATTGAAGCCATGTCCTTTGGATATTGAGGTAGTGGTCCGGGATGGTCAGACTCATGCCTGAGCGGCCAGAATCGTTCACCCGGGTGCCGCCCCTCTCCTGGAACAAATACAACACCTCCGGCTTTGCCACGTTCCTGTCGTCGGGGCGCCCACTCGTTTGCCAGGACTGGAAGTTTTCCCGTACCTGTTCGGGCGTCAATGGAAAACCGTAGATAGCTAACCCGTGGATATCACCCTGCCAACTGCTGTGCCCACGGGATGAGTGGCCAACCCCGAGGCCGCCTGAGCAATCATTCGTAGCAGCTCGGAGTTGAGGAATTTCGCGAATCGCCACACCATCCCGATAGACAGTTGTTCCGCTGGACCTGGAGACCACGGTGAGGAAGGCAAGCCTGCCATCGTATAAGATTTCGTCCGCATACCATTTGATGGGTCTGCCGCCCGTCTCGCGATCCAGACGCAAGTCGGTCAGGGACCGATGCAACGAGACGCCGACGTCGCCATCCGGGCCGAAGAAGGCGAGCAGCGTGCTAGAATTCTCCCCGGCGGCCGGGCGCACCCACATCTCGATGCTGCACGCTCCCGAGCCACGAGCCGGCAGACTGCCATCACTGAGGATGATCCCGTGCTTACCGAAGCGCACTCCCGGCCGGTCCGCCATCCAGGATACATCGTTGCGAATCTGTCGAAACGGCGACAACCCGGCAATCGTGAAGATGACAAGAATCAAGGCGCAGAGTCCGCCTGCCACGCGGGTCTGACTCAACTTGGCTGCAACCAGCAGCTCGCCCGGGATGATCGGAGGGCCCCATCCGCGATTCGAACATCGGGAATCAGCATCGTGGACTCGCAGTTGACCCTCCATTGCGGCTGTCGGAATGCGCGGATCTACGGCTTCGCGCGATCGATAGGAAGTCGTGCTTCCAGCACCAGGTCCACATCCACGGCCTCACCGTTGCGGATGGCCGGCGTG
>DATHTZ010000650.1:0-2453 GCA_035462675.1 Nitrospiraceae bacterium
CAGATGATATGCCGGCTTGTCGTGATCCTCGGCGCCATCCTGTGGACCTTCTGGTTCATTCCCATTTCCTATGGAGGAAACGACGAGGCGCAGGACTCGCCACCCGACGACCGGTCACTTCTCAAATCGGCCAGTGAGGCAATTGAACGGGCGCGCCAACAGGTGCAAGACACGCCGAAGCAGTTCAAGGACTACTTCCAGGAGAAAGTCGCGAAAGCGGAAAAAGAGCCTTGGCGTGAAACCGCCGATGAAATCCTGATCCAATCTAGCCAAGTCCAGTGGCACCGCTATCTGCGGGCTCTCGCGGACACCCCAGAATGGCTGGACATTGGATTTTCACATCGCATGCGATATGAGAGCCTCACGAACAATTTCCGGAAGGGCGAAGACGAGACTGTCAATGGACTCGCCCTACGCAGCCGTCTCAGGGTCGGTGCCGATTGGAAAATGTTTCGTGTCCTCCTGGAAGCCCAGAACTCGTCCGATGTGCAAGATCAGGGCGCCACGGCCGCCACGATCAACTCTTCACTCTTGAGCCAAGACCGCCTGCTGCAAGGGTTCCTCGCGATGAAATTCGACAATGTGTTCAACACCGGACTACGGACCGATGTGCATCTCGGCAGGATGACGATGGATTTTGGAAACCGACGGCTCATCGCCCGGAACGACTTTCGGAATACGACGAACACGTTTGAAGGGGCTCACTGGAACCTGGCAGAAGAGCAAGTCTGGCGGACTCGCGCGTTCATCGTCAAACCTGTGGCCGAAACCTTTGGGGTCCTCCAACCGGTTTCGGATACGCTGTTCTGGGGCGTACAGTATGAAGACCGCCGCCAGCCCTGGATTCTTTTCGATCTGTATTACTTCGGCATCAACGGAGGTGAAAGTCAAGGCCGGCAACGCACCCTTGGTACGTACGGCATCCGCTATTTTCGATCCGCAGAGGTCAGCCAGTTCGATTACGAGGGTGAGTCGGCCTTTCAGAAGGGCACGAGAAACGGCCTGGATCACTTCGCTCACTTGCAGCACTTTCAAATCGGGTACACCTTCGATTTGCCGATGCAACCCCATGTCATCGTGCAGTATGACTATGCCAGCGGAACCAGCGATCCGAACAGCGGCAAGAGCGGGACGTTCGATACCCTCTTTGGAGCTCGGCGGCCCGAGTACACCCCCACCGGCATCTTCGGGCCATTTTTCCGATCTAATATCAGCTCTCCGGGGATTCGCCTGGAAACGCAAACCAAAAGAGAAGTCGATCTGATACTGAAGTGGCGCGCGTGGTATCTTGCCGAATCGAAAGACGCATGGGTCGGTTCCGGGTTACAGGACCAGACCGGAGCAGCCGGCAACTATCTCGGACAGGATGTGGAAATCCGCGCGCGCTGGAAGTGGGGCACCTACACGTCGTTCGATGTGGGCTATGACCACTTCTTCAAGGGGTCGTACATCAGGAATTTGGCCCAAATCCCGGGGAACCCTTCGGCAAAGGACAGCGATTATTTCTATCTCCAAAGCGAATTCCAGTTCTAACACTGGCCGACTGTCGCAGGCTGTCTTGCTTCTCGTGGTGCTCGTCAGTCTCTTACTCGCGCCGCGACCAGCTTCTTCGAAAGAGGGCTGGTCTCTTGAGGGTCGGGGAACTCTCTTCTATACCGATGACGACGGTTTGTTTTCCGCCAGCCGTCGCTTGAGCCGGGACGGCGACCCGACTCAGCCGGCCATCGATTCGAGACTGACGGATCAGGGATCGGATATGGTGTTCGAGCCGGTGGCCAACGTCACGCGGTCCATGACGAACAACCTTGGACGGCTCGACCTCAATGTGCAAGGCCAGGGCTTCATCTTCACGGAGAACCCGGAGTTCAACCACGGCACGCTGAGGGCCCAGGCCATTCAGGACCTTTCCTCCAGCACCCGCGTGCAGGCGAGATTTTACTATGCCCCGAACCAGTTTCTCGGCAACAACGAAGAGCGTCAGTCAGGCCAAAAACAGCTGTCGGCCGAACGATTCACCAGTTACATCTGGTCTACCCGCCTCATTCACGATGTGACTCCGGATCTCTCCCTCCGATTGCTCGGCCGGTAAGGCCTGCGCCGTTTTGACGAAGCCTTCTCGGAACGCAACACGAACTTCTGGGCGATCGGCCCGCACGTGGATTGGCGCGTCGCCCCGAAGCTTAAGCTCGGGCTGAGCTACCATTACGAACGCGGACTGGCTCAGGGGCGCAACCAACCGCAGTTCGAGGACGATACGTCCTATATCAACCACTACGTGTCAGCGGACGCAGACCTGGAACTGACCGAGCGGCTCTCGCTCCTCACCGCTATTCACTTTGAACACAACATCTGGACCAGCGGTCTGGCGGGCGATGAACGGAACGGCGCCTATGAAAACGTCTACCAGGGCGAAGTGATTCTGGCCTATCAATTGACGGAATCCGTCCAGGGAT
>DATHTZ010000651.1:0-3263 GCA_035462675.1 Nitrospiraceae bacterium
GTGGCGTTGGTGTAGACACCACTATGGGAGGCCCTGTGCAGGCACACTTGCCTCCGTGTGCATGCAGTGCGACCATGACGAAATCTGAAGTAAAAGGCTCGGATCCGAAAGGAACCGGGCCTTTATTTTGTCCTGATAACTAACAGCCTGGAAATTCAGAAGCAGCGGGATGGTGCTGACGCGCTTTTCGATCCCGACTAGGGTATTTCCTCATGTGGATGGTGCCGGGAGTGGCATACCGTGAAGTCAGGTGTTAGCTACGCTGATCAGCAAGAGGGAAACCTCCGGGATGATAGCCAACGATTGCAGTAAGGCCAAGGGAATCGGCACTCTCAAATAAAGAGCCTTGGCGAGACGGAGTTTCTGTTCGTATTTACATGTCATTTTTATTCCACAGGAGGCAATCATGTTGTTCAAATTGTTCATCGTGTATGGAGTGATCGCCGTTGGAGCGTTGTCTGTCGAGGCCGCGGACATGGAGCTGAAGATGGTCGATAAGAATTGTTGGATCGAGATTTTTGAAGACGATAACTATGATGCAGATGATCCTCATGTCAAAATCCAAGGTCCGAAGGAGTTTGCTGCAATGAAGAATCTCGAGGGTAAGGATTGGTCCAATGATATCGAAAGCGTCATCGTCGGGTCCAACGCCTCAGTCCAAGCCTATGAAGACAAGGATTTCAAAGGCACAGAGATCACGTTCGCACCAAGCCAGCGTGTACCGAATCTTGGCAAATTCGACATGGCGAACGACATCGAATCCATGAAAATTGCCTGCGGGAGGTAACCATTTGTCCATTGTTTGCGCACCCGCCGCTCGACGAGTGGCGTGAGTTCACGGTGGGGCTCCTGAAAGCGTGTATCTCATTCTGGGATACGACGGCAGAGACTCCAGCCTGGGAACGGTGTCGGTCGTCGGAACTGCTGTGGTGGAAAGCCCTGACCGAAGGGTTCGCGCGATGCCGGTTCCATGTAGCGACAACAGACCGAACGCTGGAAGAAGTCCTCGCCTGGTTCTCACAAGCCATGGGCCCCACGCTCGCGGCCCTCTGTTGTGCGGTAGGACCCGAATGGATCACGAAAGTGATTCAGTGAAACCCGCTTAGAATAGGGACAATAAAGACATTGTGTTCTCCAAATTACCGACTTGTGAGTAATGGCGCGTTTCCTTCAGCCCCATTGTTGACCAGCACATACGCACGACGGCCCGCGCCGACCGCCTGCCGCACCAAATGCACCGTCTCGCTTCTCATCTGCGGTAACTCCTCCACAATCTCCCTGCGTAGAAGGACATGTTCACTTCCAAACTAGGGGGCTTCCTAGGTTCGGCAATTATGCGGGAGGCGTATAGGTGCCTGTAAGCGTGTGTTTACACCAATCGAGCGTATGAAGTGTATGGGACTAGGGTGCCTGGGTATGTGCCAGAGGCCCAATAGTTTCCGCGGCTCATCTTTGCATTGGCCCTGGCATTGGGCATCGTGCGGGTAGCCCTGATGTTATGGTCGGAGCCATGACCTCAGCTATCACGGCGTTACTGAGCTAGCGAAGCTCCTCGATCTGGAGGCACTTATAATGCCTGAACTCGAATCACCAACATGTACCCGTGACCTTCGAGACCCATCGAACTGCTTAAACATTGCGAGAGCGAAGTCTGGCCAAGAGATTCGAGTGCTCGTACGTCCCGAAGACGATGCCACCGCGAAACTGCTGGAAGCTGTGGGTACCCTCAGCAATGACGGGAAGTCGTTTTCTATCGTGGTAACAAGAGAGGATGGCACGCAGCAGACCCACAACATGTAGTAGAGGGATCTCGTGAAGGCACTCTCGTGCATCGACTTAATTATACGTTCTACAGACTTGACCGTCCGCCATGCACGGCCCAAGCCCGCCGTCAGAATAGTTCCGTCATAGGGGCCATCACCCATGTGCATGTTCTAGGGAGGTCACTTGATATTCCCAAGGGAAAGCATGAAATCATCCCCATTATGACAGTGATCGAAGGTTTCCCATGCAAAAAAAGGTCGCAGCCTATTCTATTCTTGTGTCGGCAATATTGATTTCAGGCTGTTCGCTCACACAAGAGTTTTCACCGCCTCCTAGAACCGCGACAGAACAACTATTGCTGACCCAGGCTGTCCAACATGCATTGCATGATCTGACGGCAGAGCTTCCCAACGAAGCCCCTCTGCATGTCGACATCACAGGCCTTCAGACCGACCGGGCCCATTTGAACATGGTGGGAAAAGATCGCGCCGTCCTCCATGGGCCATCTCTTGATCTCCTCTTAATTCGCGATTCCGTTGCCACGGGTTTGGGGCGATTGGGCTATCGGGTCGACCCGCGCAACGCAGAGCCCATCTACCTGGCGCGGGTGATCGTCGAATCGTTCGGAACTACCCGAGGGGTCACCTTCTTTGGCATGCCGCCTGTGCAAAGTGTCTTGATTCCCTTCGCGCTCCCCGCTCTCACGCTGTACGGCGTCGAGAGACAAAAAGGGTACGCCAGAGTACATGTAGATTTCTTCGAGTATCAAAGCGGAAAGCTTGTGGGATCATCTCCAACTATGATCGGACGGACCTATTACACGCAATACACGATGCTGTTCTTCTTCACCTGGCACACCACGGACTTGACCGCTCCTCCCTAACAGGCTGAAGAATATAGTGACTCGACCACTCGTCTGGGAAATACCACCATGACACGAGAAGTTCGCCTCAGCCTCGTCTTGCGTCCTTGTTCCGCCTCTTTCCTAGATGGGGCACTCCCTGCGAGGCCCCGATTCGCCCTCACCGTCGCTTCCCTGACTTGTCCCCGGTGGTTGTACCAGCTGGTTTGACGGGTTTCTCATCTGTCCCTGGCCTTCGTAAATGATTGAGATGGAACCGATATGGTGAGATCGGGACCTATGGTCTCTGGGGTATCGGTGGGTTCAAGTCCCGCCTCTTGCCAGCTTTTAATCGCCGTCGCAAGCGAGGGATAAACTTTCAGGTTCCAGAAGTTACAACCTCCAAGCTGATAGCGAATCAGCAGATTTGTGAGCCATTCAGCCCTATCTCTCTTTGACCACACAAACGACCCCCCACGAGCGTATACTGGTCCCCTTCTGCTCGGGAGTCACCGCTAGAGGGACGCCGCATGGCGCACCAAGAACGCATTCGCATCTTTGATTCTCAAGGAGAGGCCTACAAACAGGCCTTTCAAATCTTCCTCCATCACACGGACCAGAAGCGGAATGCCAAACGCTGGTTGCAGGAGGTGGTGGA
>DATHTZ010000652.1:0-9402 GCA_035462675.1 Nitrospiraceae bacterium
ATCCCCCACATAGGGCTGATGCGTATTGGGCATAAGATTCGCGATCTCGGCCACGAATCCCGAGACCCGCTTGAGATGGCTCAAACGGTCTTTCAACGCCGGACGTTTCATCTTCAGTTCAAGATTGGGAATAATCGAACAGAGATTGGCATTGCCGCACCGTTCGCCGATCCCGTTAATCGTCCCCTGCACTTGCACCACGCCGGTTTCGATCGCCACCAGCGAATTTGCGACGGCCATTTCACAATCGTTATGGGCATGAATCCCCAAAGGTACCGCGCACTCCCCCCGAACGATCTGGCAGATCTCCTTGATTTCCCAGGGCATCGACCCGCCGTTGGTGTCGCAGAGAATGACCCGCTCGGCCCCAGCCGCAACGGCGTGACGAATGGTCTCCAGCGCGTAGTCCGGATTCGTCTTGTATCCATCGAAGAAATGTTCCGCATCGTAAAACACCCTTCGGCCTTTTGAGCGGAGATGGGCGACGGAATCGCTGATGAGTTCGAGATTCTTCACCAAGGAAATACCGAGCGCATCGGTGACGTGCAGCGACCAGGTCTTTCCGAAGAGCGTGATGATTGTCGTCTCTGCCTCCAGCAATGCCTGGATATTCGGATCCTTCTGCACCACATTGCTCGATTTTCTCGTCGACCCGAACGCCACCACCGTCGCCGTTTGCAACGGAACGGTCTTGATCATCCGAAAGAACTCGATGTCTTTGGGATTTGCCCCGGGCCATCCGCCTTCAATGAACTGCACGCCTAGCCCATCCAACTGTTGGGCGACCCGAACCTTGTCCTCGGCTGAAAAGGTCACATCTTCGGCCTGGGCTCCGTCCCGTAAGGTCGTGTCATAAATCTCTATCGTTGCCGGACGGACGGCAGATGGTGGAGAGCCGGATGGCGCAGAGCCGACCAGCTTGCCTTGCGAGGATCGTGATTGTGAAGATTTTCGAGCCATAGGAGAAACGATACCAGGAGCGGGACAAACCTGTCGAGGCTCACCTCGCTGAAATCAACTACTTTGCTATTCGGTCCCCTGCCGGCGACTGAGCCAGTCCGAATGCGGAATGGAGTGAACGCATCGCCAGCTCGGCATACTTTTCATCGATCACACAGGAGATCTTGATCTCCGACGTGCTGATCATGAGAATGTTTACACCTTCCTGTGCCAAGACTTCGAACATCTTGGCGGCGACTCCTGAATGAGAACGCATCCCGACGCCGACCAGCGAGACCTTTGCGATCGCCTCGGTCACGGCAACCGATTTGGCGTCGATACCTTTCGCTACGTCCTGAATCAGCGGCAGGGCTTTCTTGATGTCCACCCGTGGAATCGTGAAGGAAATATCCGTCATGCCCGACTGACTCATATTCTGGATGATCATGTCGACGTTGATGTTGGCCTTGGCTACCGGCCCGAAGAGTTTGGATGCAATACCCGGCTTGTCCGGCACACCCACAATCGTGATTTTGGCCTGATTCCGATCGCCGGTCACTCCCGACACCGCGACCGCTTCCATATCCTCATCTTCACGCGTCACGAGCGTCCCCTTTCCTTCTTTGAAGCTGGAGTTCACTTCCACCGGCACGTTGAACTTCGCAGCAAATTCGACGGAGCGGCTCTGCAGCACTTTGGCGCCCAAACTCGCCATTTCCAACATTTCCTCATAGGAAACCTTGTCGATTCGTCGAGCCGCAGGCACGATGTTGGGGTCCGAGGTGTAGACGCCGTCGACGTCGGTAAAAATGATGCACCGATCAGCCTTCAACGCCGCCGCCAATGCGACGGCAGTGAGATCGGAACCTCCGCGCCCCAACGTGGTGACATCCGACTGTTCGTTGATTCCTTGAAAACCGGCAACCACTGGAATGATCCCCTTAAGCAAAGCCTCACGGATTCGCTCAGCGCTCACCCGGGTAATACGCGCTTTCGTATGGGCACTGTCTGTCATGATCCCGACTTGACGTCCCGTAAAGGATTGGGCATCGAGTCCCCTGGACCGCAAGGCCATCGCCAATAAGGCGATGGTCACCCGCTCTCCAGTCGATAGCAGCATATCAAGTTCACGATCGTCCGGCAGCGGTGCGACTTCATGCGCCAACCGAAGCAAACGGTCTGTTTCGCCGCTCATCGCAGATAGGACGACCACGACGCGATGGCCGTCCTTGTGCGCCCTCTCGATGCGGTCGCCTACATGGCGGATCCGCTCGATCGTGCCCACGGATGTTCCCCCATATTTCTGGACGATCAGCGCCACGACCGTCAGGATCCTTTTGCAAACAGTCGCACAACGAATTTCGTCGCATCACGAGGAGGCACCATCGAGCCCCGAGCGTCAGCTTCAGTAAATCTCCGCCCGGTCCCGGCGGTGAGAACTGCGGCACTGTCACGATAAGCAAAGAATCCGGGACCTTCCGCCGCTTGACCATGATGCACATTCCCCCAATCGCCGAAGGCCACGATGCGATGTGAGCCAAACTGGGCCAGTCCTTCGAGTAACGGCCCTACCAGTTCATGGTCGAATGCCTCGATACCCTTCACCTTGGCCGAGACATCAGACCCATAGATGACCTCGTCTGGTAATTCCACATGCACATATGCAAAATCCTTTGTCTTCAATTCCTCCAGCGCAACCGCCGCTTGAGTACGAAGGTCCACGTCAGCCAATCGCGTGCCGTCCACGGCTTCCAGCCCGGCCATGATGCCGAGTCCTCGATGGACATCGCTCTGTGAGACCACCACACCGGACATCTTCAATCGTTCAGAGAGGCTTGGCCAGAGAATGGCCCGGCCTTGGCCCCAGAGCCAGAAGCAATTAGCCGGCTTCTGCCCCGCCCCCAGACGTTCATCGTTGAGAGGATGATCGCGCAAGATCTGAAACGAGGCGTCCATGAGTTTCCAAAGAATGTCGGATCCGTCTCCCCTCGGCAACACATCGGCGATTGGTCGGCCAACCAATAGTTGTGGGTCCGTACAGACCGCTCGCGACTTCCCGTTGACCCACACCATGAGATGACGATGGCCTAACCCAGGATAGAACTGAATCATCTCCGACCCGAGCTGTTCATTGATCGCCTCGATCAATTCGCGGGCCTCTTCCGTTGAAATCAGACCCGCGGTCGCATCATCCATCACCACGTGTGGCCCGAGCTTCTTGATCTCGTTCAATCCGCCTTTACTCCCTGACTGGGCGTCTGCCCGCAACGTGACCATCGTACAGCGATAGACCACATCGTGCTCGCCGATGGCGACCCCCAGACTGGCCGCTTCGAGTGGACCGGGGCCCTGGTAGTATTTCTTGGGGTCGTATCCGAGGATGGCAGTTCCCATCAGACCGCTCCCCTGTCGCACGCTCTCAGGCGCTGCTGCCAGGAGCCCGAGCTCCCCCTCTCGTGCAAGGCGATCCAGGTAAGGAATTGAAGCCGCTTGAAGAGGAGTCCGCCCCCCCAATTCCTTTCGAGGATGGTCTGCCATCCCATCGGCATGGAGAATCACATATTTCATCGAAACCCTGCTCGCATGGTGTCTACACCCTTAACAGACGAGCGACATCCTCCCGCGTCGCCCTAACGGTTTTCGGTTGGGCCGATACGCTGATGGCAGTGTCGGCATCTTTCAATCCATGACCGGTCAAGGTACAGACCACGATCTCGCCTTCACGCAATCCGCCCTGCTTATTCAACTTCATGACGCCGGCAACCGATGCGGCGGATGCCGGCTCACAGAAAACTCCTTCCGTAGCCGCCACCGCCCTATAGGCCTGGAGAATCTCTTCATCCGTCACCGAGTCGATCGTTCCCGCTGATTCCTTCACGGCAATCGAAGCCGTTTCCCAGCTGGCCGGATTGCCGATCCGGATCGCCGAGGCTACCGTCTGCGGATTCTCCACAATGCGGCCAAGCACGATGGGCGCGGCACCAGCCGCCTGAAACCCGACCATGCGAGGCAACCTTGTGGACTGATTGGCCGCGCGGTATTCCTGATACCCCTTCCAATAGGCGGTAATGTTGCCGGCATTCCCAACCGGCAGCGCATGAACGGTCGGAGCGTCGCCGAGCTGATCGCAGACCTCCATCGCGCCGGTTTTCTGCCCCTCGATCCGATACGGGTTGATCGAGTTGACCAACTCGATGCGGTACGTTGCCGACAATTCTTTGACGATAGTCAGGGCCTGGTCGAAATTTCCTTCAATCTGGATCACTGTCGCTTGGTGCATCATGGCCTGGGACAGTTTACCCATCGCAATCTTCCCGGCAGGAATCAACACATAGACCGCCAGTCCCGCCCGCGCGCCATAGGCTGCGGCAGACGCGGAGGTATTCCCCGTGGAGGCACAGATCACCGCTTTGGCGCCTGACTCGACGGCCTTTGAGATGGCCATCGTCATGCCGCGATCCTTGAACGATCCTGTGGGATTCATGCCTTCGAATTTGAGATAGAGATCGACGCCTGGAGCGATCTGTTTGGCCAGCCGCGTCGCCCTGATGAGCGGAGTGTTACCTTCGCCGAGTGTCACCACAGGGGTACGGTCGGTCACCGGCAGAAACTTCCGATATTCCTCGATCACACCACGCCAGCGATTCATCGCATTCACTCGTCCTTACCCTCAACCCTGATCAAGGTGGTGGGCTCGGAGATAAAGGCCATGTGATCGATCGCTCGCAACGCCGTTTGGACAGCGCGCTCCGTGGCGGTATGAGTCTTGATCACGACCGGGACCGTTTGCCCTTCACGCCGTCCCTGTTGGAGGACGGACGAGATACTGATCCCGCACCGGCCCAGCTCCCCTGCAATGTGCGACAAGACGCTGGGGCGGTCCAACACCATAAACCGGAGATAATAGAGCGAGCTGATTTCTTCCATCGTCCGCATCCGAAGCGGACGACGTTGGTCCTGCTGGAACGAGGCGGGCGGCACTCGCCGAACCGCTCCTTTCAGCAGATTGCGCGCGATGGCGATGAGATCGCCGACCACCGCGCTGCCCGTCGGCATGGACCCCGCGCCACGGCCATAGAGCACCACGTCGCCTACGGCGTCGCCGACAAGTTGAATCGCGTTGTAGACTCCTTCGACTTGGGCGATCGGAGACGAGGAGGGCAGCATCGTGGGATGCACTCGGGCTTCGACTTCGTTGCCGACCAGCTTGGCAATGCCCAGCAGCTTGATCGTACAACCGAATTCTTTGGCATAGGCGATATCGAGCGGCGTAATGTGGGTGATCCCTTCGGTGTACACTTCTTTCACATTGACCGGTGTTCCATAAGCCAGCGATACCAGGATCGCCAGCTTGTGCGCCGAATCGATACCGGCCACGTCGAATGTCGGATCCGCTTCGGCATAACCGGCCTGCTTCGCTTCGTCGAGTACTGTCTCAAAACTCTGGCCCTCATGGGTCATGCGCGAGAGAATGTAATTGGCCGTCCCGTTGATGATCCCATAAATAGATTGGATGGTGTTGGCAGCCAGCCCTTCCCTCAACGCCTGAATGATGGGAATCCCTCCGCCCACGCTCGCTTCGAAACCTAGGTCGACGCCCGCACCGGAAGCCGCGGCAAAAATTTCTTCTCCGTGTAATGCGAGCAAAGCCTTATTGGCGGTGACGACCTGCTTGCCTGCCGCAATGGCTTCCAGGATGATGCGTTTGGCAACATCGCAGCCTCCAATCAACTCCACAACGATGTCGACTGACGGATCGGTGAGAATCTGTTTCGCATCGGTTGTGAGAAGGCCGGGTGGAAGGGCAAGGCCTCGATCGCGCGTCACGTCGAGATCCGCAATCCGAACGATCTCGAGCGGCACACCGACTCGGCGGTTGATCAAAGCGGCATTCTCTAAGAGAATCTTTGCGACGCCCATCCCGACCGTTCCGAATCCAATGATGCCGACGCCCACGCGCGAAATCATGCTTCAGGCCCCCCAAGCTTCAGGGCCTTGCGGATGCCTCGAACGGCTTGTCGCGTGCGATGTTCATTTTCGACAAGGCCGAACCGCACATATTCATCCCCGCCTTCGCCAAACCCAATCCCGGGAGACACCGCCACTTTCGCCTCGCGGAGCAGGAGCTTCGAAAACTCCAACGACCCTATAGACCGATAGGGCAACGGAATCCTAGCCCAGACGAACATCGTAGCTACAGGCTTGTTGACCTGCCAGCCGATACGATTGAGCCCGCTCACCAACACATCGCGACGTTTTTGATAACGCAGCACTGTCTCCCTTACACAATCTTGTGGTCCATTGAGGGCGATGACACTCGCAATCTGCAGAGGTTGGAAAATACCATAATCGAGATAACTCTTGATCTTGGCCAGAGCTCCAACAACCTCGCGATTGCCGCAACAAAACCCCACGCGCCAACCGGGCATGTTGTAGGCCTTGGAGAGAGTATAGAACTCGACACCGATATCCTTTGCCCCAGGAATCTGTAGAAAGCTCGGCGCCTTATATCCGTCGAACACCAAGTCGGCGTAGGCCAGGTCGTGAATGACAATCACCTGATGTTCTTTGGCAAAGGCGACGATCTTCTTGAAAAAATCGAGATCCGCCACGGCGGTGGTCGGATTATGTGGAAAATTGATGACCAAGATCTTGGGTCTCGGAAAGGTCTGCCGATAGACCCGCTGCAAATCGTCGAAGAAGTCGCTGTCCGGACGCAGTTCAATCCCTCTGACTTCTCCACCTGCAATGATGAAGCTATACATATGAATGGGATAGGTCGGCGTCGGCGTCAGCACGACGTCACCGGGCCCGATCAAGGCCAGTGCCAGATGTGCCAATCCTTCTTTGGAGCCGATCGTGACAATGGTCTCGGTCTCAGGGTCCAGATCGACATCATAATTCCGCTTGTACCAACCAGCGATCGCATGCCGCAGTTTCGTAATCCCACGCGAGGCCGAATAGCGGTGATTTTTCCCCTTCCGAGCCGCCTCGATCATCTTCTCGACGATATGGTTCGGCGTCGGTTGGTCAGGATTACCCATTCCGAAATCGATAATGTCTTCGCCTTTTTGACGAGCCTCGAGTTTGATACTCTGCACCTGGGCAAACACATAAGGCGGTAGCCGCTTGATGCGATAAAATCCGTCGCCTAATCCCATGAGATCCCCTGTCCGTCATCCTCACACACGCGGAAGCGATCACGTGATCGCCCACCGCCGCATTAGGGGGCCTATTCTAAAGGCGCGGAGCATATCGAGTCAAATTATGTCGTGATTCTGTGGGGTTCGGTATCTCGACCCTTTTGGTAGACCGGGAACAGCCCACCGATTCCGCCTCCTGGTCCTTGCCCCGCCCTGTTGATTTCTGTTACAACAGCAACGCCTTTCGCTCTCATCACTCAACCCAGTTTCTCCTTGCTCCACAATAGCAGAACGGAGGGTCCGTGCCACGGCTTGGGGTGAACATCGACCATGTGGCCACGTTGCGGCAGGCCCGTGGTGGAACTGACCCGGACCCTCTTGCCGCCGCCGTGCTGGTAGAGTTGGCAGGGGCCGACGGTATTGTCGTCCACCTCAGAGAAGATCGGCGCCACATTCAAGACCGCGATCTTCGTCTCCTGCGGGAACTCATCCGCACAAAGCTCGATCTGGAGATGGCCGCCGATGAAACGATGGCCAAAATTGCCCTGATCATCAAGCCGGACATGGTCACGCTCGTCCCGGAGCAGCGTCAGGAACTCACGACTGAAGGCGGCCTGGACGTAGCCGGCCACAAAGACCGTATCCAGCAAGTCGTGAGCATGCTTCACGAGGCAAGCATTCCCGTCAGCCTCTTCATCGAACCGGACTTAGCCCAGGTCAAAGCCTCGCACAGAATCTCAGCGGATTTCGTCGAGCTTCATACCGGCCGCTATGCGAATGCCAAACGCTCGAAAGAAGCCGACGCCGAAGTAGAGGCGATTACACAGGCTGCGAAGCTCTCCTATAAACTTGGCATGGGCGTCAATGCCGGACATGGCTTGGACTATCGCAACGTGACGAGGTTGATGCACATTCCGGAAATCGTCGAATACAATATCGGCCATAGCATCATTGCCCGAGCGGTTCTGGTGGGACTCGACCAAGCTGTGAGGGAGATGAAAGCGTTGCTGAGTTGAACCATGCGCCGGATCGGCACTCTGCATTTCTTCATGGAACATGCGATTCGCCCTTGTCATGACATTGCGCTGTAGGCAACAGATCTTCTTCCTCCCCGCACTCACCCGATTCCTCATGCGGTCTCGATCCTGCGAGCAAGGCCACCGATGAAGATCGTGACCGGAGCCGAGATGCAGGCACTCGATCGGCGCACGATCATCGAGGCGCATGTCCCTAGTACTGTCTTAATGGAGCGGGCCGGCGAGGGAATTGTTAGGCATCTAGAGGAGCACTGTGGACCAGTACGAGGCAAAACCATTACCATCTTCTGTGGAAAAGGGAACAACGGAGGAGACGGATTGGTTGTGGCTCGACTGCTGCATCGACGACGTGCTCGGATTCACGTCGTACTTCTGACACCAATCACCGATTTGAGTCGGGATGCCGCGGTGATGTATCGTCGGCTCGTTCGGATTACGGGACGGACCGCGATCGTTCGATTTCGATCTGCCGAGCAGGCGCGGCCCCTCCTCGCCTCCAGCGACATCCTCGTCGATGCCCTTCTTGGCACTGGATTGTCCTCCATAGTAACCGAACCCTATCGTGAAGCCATCGAACTCATCAACAGTACAGGGAAACCGGTCATTGCGGTCGATATCCCATCCGGTCTCCATGCCGATACCGGCGCGATCTTGGGGCGAGCGATCCGTGCCACGTTGACCATCGCATGTGGTCTCCCAAAACTCGGCCTCTATGTCGATGCAGGAATCGACATGGCAGGCGTCATTCGTGTCGCAGATATCGGCATTCCACAGGCCTTTGTGGATGCCATCGAGAGCCGGACCCTGCTCCTGACACGCGACAACGCATTTCAATCTCTACCGGAACGGATACCCTCCTCCCATAAGGGAACGTTTGGTCATGCGGGAATTATTGCAGGGTCCGTGGGAAAAACCGGCGCCGCGGCTCTGGCGGCCCGTGCTGCACTCCGCATTGGAGCCGGCCTGGTGACCGTGGCCACCCCCAGCAGCGTTAACGATGTACTGGAAGCTAAGTTACTGGAAGCGATGACGATGCCTCTCCCGGAAACGAAGGCGCGGACATTAGCCCGCTCAGGACTCGATCGTGTCGTCGCCTTCATCCAGACACGCACAGCGATCGCCGTCGGTCCCGGGATCTCGACCCATCCGGAGACCGTTGAACTCGTTCAGTCGATGATGAAACATCTTGATCGCCCGTCGGTTCTCGATGCCGATGCGCTGAACGCTTTGGCTGGCCGGGCCTCGCTGCTGACCGAATGTAAGACTCCACCCATTCTCACCCC
>DATHTZ010000653.1:0-6051 GCA_035462675.1 Nitrospiraceae bacterium
GTGGATTTCTCAGCGAGCATTGTCTCCACCTGAAACGAAGCCAAGATCCGCTCGGTCCTGACCTAGGTCTTTGCCCGTTGGGGGAGCACATGGCCTGGATGGATGTGGCCCTGGATGAACGGGCGGGCTCGCAGGTGGGGAGCTGATGACCATGCCGACACCGGGCCCGATTAAAGTCGAATCAGATTTCTCGCTCGACAGCCTGCACGGGACCAGACAGGAGGCTACATGGTGATTGATACCGTCACCATCGAACTTTGCCGCACGGGCGAGAAAGCCACGCTCCTGTGTCAAGGCCGCCCGCTTGGCGTCGTCATGAAGATCACGCTCGAAGAACTGGAAGCCCTCGCCACCTATTATGCGCAGGAAGCGTGGGCGTGGCGCGTGGCGCACGAGCAGAATTCCTATCGGATTCTCGGCCTCACCCGGACGGTGTCCGCGAGGAGATCAAACAAGCCCATCGGCGATTGGTCCGCCAGTACCATCCCGACGGGCAGGCTGGCGACGAAGATAAGTTAAAATCGATCAACGCGGCCTATGCCGTGCTGAGCGATCCCACGCAACGCATGCAGTACGATCAGCACGGCAGTCTCTAAACGAAAGGAGCACGAAATGGATTTCACGGTCGAAATCGGAGAGCCCAGCCTGATGACGGAGTCGGCACCCAGTGGGCCCGCCCCCAACCAGGCGGGTGAGGAGGCGAGGGCCGAGTACAGCAAGGTGATGAACGATCCCGCGCATCCTCTGTTTGAAGATTTCAAACGTGGAGGGACGCGGTCGAATGAGTATGTGAACGCGCTCTATCGCAAGATGGCCGAACGTGCGCCGGTTCCGATCAAAACGGAAAGTCTATCCCTGGGGCCCGTCGAGCCGCAGGAGGGCGAGACCCCCGACGCGGCGGCGAGTCGTGCGCGCAACGAAGTGATTCTCGGGCCACTCTGGGCCCAGTGGGGGCCGGACTACGAACGGCGCTTCGCGGCGCTCCAGGGCGAACTGCGGCCGATGTTCGAGGACCGGTGGGAGGCGCTTGACGACCTGGGCGAATATGTGCGCAGTGAATATGGGCCGCGTGGTGAGACAGCCGCGCTGGAGTTTTTCGACAAACTTGCGGACATCAGACGAAGCTGATGATGAACAAGCGCGCACCTATGCGCCCTAACCATGAAGGAGAAACGATGATGAGCAGTACCATACTCGACGACGCCGAGCAACGCCTCGCGCCCGCCGCGGCCACCGCGCAAACCAGACAGCGCGAGATCATCGAGGCGATGCGCGAAGAGATCGGACGACAGCATTACGCGCAAGCTCAGGTGGAGCTGCCGAAGCTGGAACGCTTCATTGCGGAAGACGTCCGCCCGTTCCCGGAGCGCCTCGTGCGGATCAGTCAACAGGCAAAAACTCCGCTGCCCTCCTCCGTCTTGGCCTGGGTTCGTGAAATGCATGAAACCTGTGAGAATGGGACGCGCTGGACGCGCGAAGGCCTGGACGAGTGGGCGCGCCTCGCGCCGCCGTTTGTGCCCAACACACAGCAGCTCGACATGATGAGACGCAAAACAGAGGTAGCGAGTCTCCGCACAAAGTTAATGAATTGGAACGGACGGCAGTCTCGCCTGCGTGATCTGCGGGCCTATGTCGAGCGGTTTATCCGAGAGAGCGACTGGCCCGCGCCGCACTGACCGGCATTGTTTAACGGGACGGTGAAGGACCTGGGCTATCACGCGAAGATTAAACCACGACTATTCGTTGTCTTCATCGTCAGGAAACATTCTGTCATGCGGAACACCTTTGATATTGCCCAGCATGGCATACAGGGCTTCCTGTTCGGTAGCTCCGCGGCCAATAAAGTCCGCTGCGCTATAGGTCGTACCCAGATAGGGTTGTGCCATAAACTCTCCCTTGCGTTCTCCATTGAGGTACTTGAAAACTCTGATCTCGATTTGCCCGGTAGAAGGCGCTATGTCGCCTTCAGAATCTACCCGTTTGCCGGGACGGAGCAGTTGGTAAAGGGCCATGGACCTGAGAACTTCGCCTTCAGCTAACTCGTCCAAGTTCGTCATAGGCACTCCATGCTTCGAAAGATTAATTATTATGCGGCCGTGTCTTTGCGAGAAATGAGCCTAGCAGGGCCTGCGCGGCAGCACAAGACGTGGCAGGTGAAACGGGAGGCGTGGTGAGATGTCCGCTTTCCTGCTGGGGATTGTCACGCAGTCACGTTCGGCGTATCGTGCGGCCAACCACTACGGAGGACTTATGCGGTACGGCGTGATGATGACAGTGATGATTTTGGCCTACGTCAATCTAGGTATGGCTCAAGTGTCGGCCCCCATCCAGCGTGAATCTTTACGCTATCTTCCGGGGGTCACACTAGCCATCGAAGAAATTGAAACAGATGCAAAAGCCGATGGTCTATCTGAAGAGGCGGTTCACAACGCTGTCGAACGCACTTTGCAATCCAGCGGCATACCGATCCTCACGCAGGTGGAAGGGTCTAAGACGCCATCTAAACCGTTTCTTTATGTACGAGTGGCGACATACAAAATCGAATCGGGCCTCTATGCTTACGCGGTAACGGTTGCCCTCAAGCAATTAGTGGCATTGGCGCATAGACCCCAGCGAAAGATGTCTGCAAGCACATGGGAACAGGGACTGATAGGGGAGGCTGGCTCTCGCAATATAGGGCAGGTTACGAAGACAGTTGAAGACCTAGTCAAGAGGTTTGCAAACGACTTTCTGGCTGTCAATGCTGGTGATGCCGTGCGTGAGGAGAAATGAAGCCTTTAGATATTACCCAAAGCTCAGGCTTTACTTGTGTGCTAACTGAAAGTTAGTATTATGACACGGAGGTTGTCGGGCATCATTAAGCAGCGGCGCACGGAACTGGGTCTCAGTCAGCGGGCACTGGCTAAGCGGGTCGGTGTGAGCGATGCCTACATTACGCAGCTAGAAACGCGAGAGCGCATCAACCCGTCGCTTCATGTGCTGAAGAAGCTGGCGAAGGCGCTGAAGGTGACGGTGGCGGAGTTGGTGGGATGAGTACGCGCACAAGGACTCGGGTGCTGACTAAGAAAGGAGGGCCATCATGGCTCGCAGATCGACTCGGAGCGCAGGCCTGTTCTTGCTGGGTCAGATTTTCATCATCGCGGGTCTGGGATACGGACTGAGTTACATCCCGATCGGCCCGCAAACCGTCTTGTGGTTGCTCTTGGTTGCTGTGGCCTGGATCGGTCTGTTGGCCGTCTATGTTTTGATTGGCGCTGTAGACCGTGTAGTCGAGCGTCTCGATACCATCTCAAAACAACTCAACATGACGCCGCAGGAAAAGGAGAGCCAACCATGATCTGCTCGATCTACGCGAGAAAATCGACCGAGCAGACCGGCGTAAGCGATGAGAAGGGCTGACCGATGGAAATCATTCGAGGAAATTCAAAAGAAAGAATTCGAGCATCTCACGGCTGAAATCGGCACGCTGGAGCGGCGATTGGTCGAGTTGGGATGGAGCCGAGACCAGGTCCTCGCCTACGTGAAACAAGAGTGAAACAACAGTTCAATGAGTCGATGGACGCCGCGTCTGGAGATCAAAACTCTAGCCGCAAGGAGGACTGAGCCATGGCGAAGATCATTCGGCGTGAATGGATGAGTAAGGGGCCGCTCGGAAAGCGGGTACGGCATGTCGCCTTCGGGTACACGCTCGCGTTCAACGGCAAGCGGGAGCGCAAGGTGTCGTCGGCCTGGACGTGTGAAGAGGAGGCGCTGAAGGCCCTGAGCGCACGTCAACAGCAGATCCGGCCCGGGCAGACAGACCGACCGGCGGATGTGACGCTCGGCCACGTAGTGGAGCGGTATCTCAAATTCAAAAGCGATCATGGCAAGCGCTCGCTGCACGAGGACAAGCGCATTCTTGAGAAACAGTTGCTCCAGACTTTCGGGGCAGGGCTGTTGATCCGTCAGTTGTCCGCGGAGAAGATCACGGCCTATGAGGAGCAAAGAATCGAGACCGTCAGCGCCTGGACGGTCCGCAATGAACTGACCGTCTTGCGTCACATGCTGCGGCTGGCCCACAAAAAGTGGGGCTACCTGGATCGCGTGCCAGAGATCGAGTTGCCGAAGGCTCCGAATGGGCGTACGCGGTATCTCACCGAGGGGGAGATCACGAAGCTGCTCGCGGCCTGTGCGCAATCCCGCAACCCACACTTGACGGCCATCGTGACACTCGCGCTCAATACGGGCATGCGGAAAGGGGAAATCCTGGGCCTCACCTGGGAGCGGGTCGAACTCGACAAGGACCTTGGTTTCAATGCGCGCATCACATTGTACGAGACGAAGAACGGGGAGCCGCGTGGTGTCCCGCTGAACACGGCGGCAGGCGCGGCGCTCAGCGCACTGGAATCTGATCTACACAAACGCATCGGGCGAGTCTTCAAACGGAGAGATGGATCGGCTTGGGGGCAAATTAGGACAGGATTCGAGACCGCCGTTGAGCGGGCAGGATTATCCGATTTCCGGTTCCACGATCTGCGGCACACGGCGGCGAGTCACCTGGCCATGCGGGGTCGTCCCCTGAAAGAGGTTCAGGAGATCCTAGGGCACAAGTCTTTCAGCATGACGCTTCGGTACGCGCATCTGAGTCCGAGGCACCTGCGGACGGCGGTGGAGTCGCTCGCGGGTCTGACACCGGAGCCATCATCGACGGGTGATAAGTGGACACATAAACGGGCACATAGTGTAGAATCGGACACCGACCGCAAGGTGCCAACATCATAAGCTGTTGAATTTATAAACGTGCGCCCGTAGCTCAGTCGGATAGAGCATCAGCCTTCTAAGCTGAGGGTCGCTGGTTCGATTCCAGCCGGGCGCACCATATAATCAACCGGTTGCATCTTCTCTTTCCATTCCACTTCCTGATTGGTTACGGTTTTGGTTACGGTTCGAATCAAGTCCGAGAGACTGCCTCGATTCACCGCCTCCTGAAGATGTTTTCGGTCCAAGTGGCTATATCGGAGGGTTGTCTGAATACTCCGGTGGCCGAGAATTTCTTTCACCGAGACTAAATCCACTCCCGCCGCCACGCGTCGGCTCGCCGCCGTATGCCGCAGCGTATGCCAACACACCCCCGTGATTCCCGCCTGACGGAGGCCACGTTCAAAGGCTCGACGAAGGAATGCGCGGCTATCCATCGGCTGCGTCACGTCTATTAATCCTGAAAAGACCCAAGCCGACCGGAGAAACGAGTCAAATGACCTCAGAATCGCCTTGGACTCCTCGCTCCGCATGGTACGCCAGTGACGCCGCTACACGGTATTCAAACTCTTTCGTCTTGGGTTTAGTCGCCACCAGGAGGCTCCCGTGGCGATCGTGAAATGCGCCGGGCATGGTGACGACTAAGGTGAGATCTGAAAAGGTGATGGGCGCGACAGAGTGCTCCCACAATTGTTCGAGATGGCCTCGAATCGTGCCTTGAAGCTGCGTCGCCTCCTTGCGACTCGGCAGCGTGTATTCCAGCATCTCGCCTGGGATTGCCTGCACCGTCCAGCCACTCACTGAGGCGATGGGCATTGCATGTCGGTCTGGACCGTCGGCTTAGGCAAAACTCGCCACCTCATAGGCGAGGACCATCCATTCACTGGGTGTCAGCGTGTCGAGGTCGCGTTGGATGAATTGCACGAGCCAACCGATTTCCCCATTGGGGGTAGTCGTGATGCGCTCCCGCGCTTTTTTCATCTCGCGGTCAAATTGTTGCCGGATGGCCTGCCGATTCAGTGTCATGGCGTGCTGTTCCTCCTTCATCATGCCGGAGCCGCGTTCGAATACCCATCCCATACCCGTTGAACAAATTCTCAGAAAGATAGTGCTCTGTATGACAAATCTCTTGGTGCGTTTCTCTTCAATGTGATAATGGCTTTGTTATAAATCATGTCTATATGCTTATCCGGTTGTCTCCGGAGAGCGTAATCCCCTCATAGATTGAGGGCCTTTGGTGGAGCTGATGCCCAGCAACGTTTGGAATGCTGCCATCGGAGTCTGCCGTCGGTTGAAGCGAAACACGAACTCGTC
>DATHTZ010000654.1:0-8889 GCA_035462675.1 Nitrospiraceae bacterium
CTGTTCGCTATGATGCACGAAACGCTCAACGTCCTGGTAGAAATACAGAAACAGCCAGACTTTCCCAAGCTAGAGAAAGGCCTTGACGGTAATGGTCAAGTAGCCTTGGGCTTTCTTCGACAAATTCGAGCCGGACAGGACGAGCTTGGAAAGAGATTATTAACTCTGACTCGGAATAAAACCACATATCATTATGATCACATTGAGTTCAGAAATGGTTTAAGACGTTTACTCGATCGTTTTGGCAAAGATTGCGAGGCTATCATTCTATTAATCGAGGGCAACTCTGGTCAGGAACAGTACTACTTTATGTTGGCAGACGCGATCCGAGCTGAAATTATTCAAGGACTTACTGGGGCGGCGAACAAGGGCTACATGGATAAATTGCTTGAATTGACTCGTTCTTTCGGCACATTCATCGAGAGCCTATTAATCGCATACGCATCTGCTCGCGGGCTTAAGACGGATTTCAGATTGAAATAGGGGAAAAGAAAAGGGGTCGGGAGTCTTTTCTTGACAAGATCGTGGCGGGTTCGGTAGAACGTCCGCATGCCTCGCCGTCCACGTCTCGCTGCCGGAGACCTCGCCTATCATGTCCTCAACCGTCGTGTCGGACGGCTCCCGCTGTTTGACAAGTCTGCTGACTACGCCGCATTTGAAAAGGTTCTGGCTGAGGCTCACGACCAGACCCGGATACGCATCGCGGCCTATTGCTTGATGCCGAATCACTGGCACCTGCTGCTCTGGCCTCGACGTGATGGGGAGATCTCAGAGATTCTACGGTGGATCACAGTCACCCATACGCAACGCTGGCATGCCCACCATCACACCGCCGGAACGGGCCCAGTCTATCAAGGCCGCTTCAAATCGTTTCCGGTTCAGACCGATGAGCATTTCCTAACGGTCGCACGCTATGTGGAGCGCAATGCGCTACGGGCAAAGCTGGCCACACGGGCAGAAGACTGGCAATGGACGAGCCTGTGGCGACGAGAGCAACGAGATGACAGGCTGATAACGTGGCTCAGCGACTGGCCTGTGGAGCGCCCACGCAATTGGGTGGCGCGTGTGAATCGCCCGCAGACAGCATCGGAGTTGGAGTCACTCCGAGTGAGCGTCCAGCGGGGCCGCCCGTTCGGCGAAGCAGACTGGGTCAGGCGAATGGCGAAGCGGTTCGGAATGGAATCGACGTTACGGCCACGAGGACGGCCGAAAATATCCTGAAATAAAGACTCCCGACTCCTTTTCGTTGTCTATCTCCTGATGTTCCTAGCTCCTTCTCTGGTTTCTTGCTTGAATCCCCGCTTTAGTTGGCGACAGTCCGCCCTGCTATCGTCTCCTTCACGGCACACTTGCTTACCATTCTGAGCTATCTCTCTGCCCCCTTGTTTCATTTCCCTCGCTTTCTGCCGTTCAATCCTCTGCTCGTCCCGCTGCACCTGGCTTTGGGCTTCTGAATACCCGGGCGATGATGCAATCAGAAGTCCTGTTGCGACGACAATCAACGGCGAGACACTCGCCCAAAATAAGATCTTCTTCATCATGCTCTTCCTCCTAACAGTGTTAATTGGTGATAGAAAATCCGATGGGTTTAGGGCCTTCATCACCCATTCAGCCTTCATACGCCCACAACGGTATACTGTCAACGAATGAGAGGAATCTGTGGGACAACAACGGTGTCGTAAAAAGATTTGGGAGGGAAAAGGTGTCAGGAACCATTTCGCGGGGCGGGCTGGCGCCTTTCCGACTCTCCCCTCCTCCAAGCCTCAGGGAACGCTTACTTCCTTTCCGAAGTGATGGATACGCTTCAGAGTTTGCAGTAGACTTGCCGCGGCGAAGATTGACGGAACCACTCCATTTATATAAGGACTCAGGCCTAAGAGCGGGGAAAAGAACAGGGGACGAGCTTCTTTTCTGACACCTTCAACGGACGCCCTCGCCTTCTGAGCGTCGATTCTAATCCCAATGCCGCCGCGATCGTTGTCTGCCACTCTTCAGCTCCAAAGGGTTGCTGTTGATTCACGCACCTGCGCAGCGTCGTGAATTCATGATCGAACATCGGCTGATCGATCCATTGAAACCACTCGCTCGGCGTGTCGATGGGAATCGGATCACGGAGATGCGGGAATCGTAGACTCGACCACGGCGGCCCAAGGGCAAGACGTCGAAACGCCCGCTCTACATGGAACTGACGTTGCGAGATGGGAAGGATCCTCGCTTGCGGAAGAAAAACGGGGACATTCTGAATTTCGCGGCGCGTGGCGGGAATCTGGTTCATCCGGTCTGTCTGGTCTATTTGGTTTCTTTGGTTTGTCTGGTTCAGAGAACGAAGGAAACGAGATAAACCAGATAGACCAAATAAACGAGATCGACTGCCTCTGAATCGCCCTCCCCTTACGTTAATACGATTGCTATCCCGCAATGAGTGATGGTAACATTCACGTTACCGTATATATGTCTAACGTACGAGTACTCGAATATCTCGATCCACAGGCCCGTTCACCCTTTGCCGCATGGTTCGAGGGACTCAATGCCGTGGCCTCGGCAAAGGTCGCAGCGGCGCTCTATCAATTGGCTGTCGGCAACTGGTCGAACGTGAAAGGCGTCGGGGCCGGCGTGTTCGAACGGAAGATTGATGCTGGACCAGGAATCGGATTTATTTTGGCAAGGACGGTGATCGCCTCGTGATACTCCTGGGCGGCAGTACCAAGCAACGCCAACAACAGGCCATCGAGACGGCGAAAGAACGCTGGGTTGACTATCGTCGTCGCAAGAGCAGCAAGAAGACGTAACGCAAAGTGGAGGAATTTATGGCACTCACACGGGAATTCAAGAATACGGTAGCGGCACGCGTACAACGCGATCCACGATTTCGCGAGGCGCTTTTCACGGAGGCGCTCAATGCCTACTTCGCAGGCGACACCACGGTGGGGAAGGCGATCCTGCGGGATCTCGTCAACGCCACCGTCGGGTTTGAAGCATTAGCCATGACGCTCAAGAAGCCGAGTAAGAGTTTGCACCGGATGCTGGCTCCGCGCGGGAACCCGAGTACGGAGAACTTTTTTAGTATCGTGACCGCCCTCCAGAAAAAAGCCCACGTGAAACTGCGCGTGACTGCGAAAGCCAGCTGAGCCTAACGGGCCAGGCCCCATTTCGCGGCGCGTGGCGGGCTGATTTGATCTATGCCTCTCTCTCACCCTCAGACTGATTCCCTCACCCCCCCTAGACCCAGCCGATCTAAAAAAGTAGAATGTCCCCGTTTCTCTCACGCGCTCATTCGGAATCTATGAACCTCTACGACATCGACCTCGTCACCATCGACGGCAAGCCTCAGAAGATGGACGACTACCGTAGCAAGACACTGCTCATCGTGAATGTCGCGAGCCAGTGCGGGTTCACGCCGCAGTACGAGGGACTGCAAGCGCTCTACGACAAATTCGTGGACAGGGGTTTGGTGGTGCTCGGTTTCCCCTGTAATCAGTTCGGGCAGCAGGAGCCGGGCGGCGAAGCAGAGATCGAGCAGTTCTGCATCAGGAACTACGGCGTCACTTTCCCGATGTTCGCAAAGATCGACGTGAACGGCGTGAATGCGCACCCGCTCTACACATACCTCAAGTCGGAAAAGCCTGGGATTCTCGGCACCGAGGCGATCAAGTGGAACTTTACGAAATTCCTCGTGGGCTCCGACGGCACGGTACTGAGGCGCTATGCGCCGAGCGACAAGCCAGAAGCGATCGAAGCTGACCTGGCAGCAAGGCTCTGAGCGCCAACGGAGACCCTCCTCGCCTTTGGGGACAAGAAAGGGAGACAGGCTACTTTTCTAAGAGAAGCGAAAGGTGCCAGGCCCAATTTCGCGGCGCGTGGCGGGGAACTGGTTCAATTGGTTCATCTGGTTTGTTTGGTTTCGTTGGTTTGTCTGGTTCAGAAAACGAAATAAACGAGATAAACCAGATAGACCAAACAAACCAGCGAGACCGCTTCTGAATCGCCCTCCCTCACACATGGCTCCCACAAAACGGCTATTGTTCTCGATGCATGACGAAGGCATGGACGGGGCTGATCTGAAAAAGTAGAATGCTCCCGATTTCCTTATCAAAGTTCGGATCGGTAAGATCAACAGTCTTTGAGGAGGGCAAACCAATGTGGAAAATATTTGCAGTAACAGCAACCCTGGCCTTCGCCCTCGTGAATCCGACTCTTGGAGTCGCTGAAGATGCGCTGGTCAGTCAAAAATCAGTCCCTGAGCAGATAGTGGACGCCTTCAACGGCGTGTTCGGAGTCCATCCTGGAGCGCGCGCGACCCACGCAAAGGGTGTCGTGTTGGGAGGCACGTTCACGCCGACTGCCTCAGCAACGGTTGTGAGCAAGGCCTCACATCTACAAAAGAAAAAGACTCCGGTTCCCACGACTATTCGGTTCTCTGCCTCAACCGGGCTCCCGGCCATCCCCGACACCGACCCCGGCGCGAGCCCACGCGGTATGGCAGTAAAATTCCACCTCCCTGATGGCTCAAAGACCGACATCGTGGTGAATTCGTTCAACGGCTTCCCTGTCGCCACGGCAGCCGAGGTCAGAGATTTGTTTCTCGCAATCGCCGCAACGAAACCCGAAGATCCCAAACCAACGGCGCTTGACCAGTTCTTGAGCAGTCATCCCTCCGCCAAGGCTTTCGTGGAGGCTCCGAAACCGGCACCGGTGAGTTATGCCACCCTGACCTATTTCGGTGTGAATTCATTCAAGTTCACGAACGCGAAGGGGGCCACCACGTTCGGTCGGTACCAGCTCCAGCCAATGGCTGGCGAGAATTTCCTGACCAAGGAGCAACTCGCGGCGATGGGGCCAGACTATCTCACCACTGAAATCCTCCAGCGGGTTCGGCGGGGTCCCGTCAATTTTAAACTGCTCCTGCAAGTCGCTGCGCAAGGCGACAAGATCGACGATCCCTCAATCGCGTGGCCGGATACACGCAAGAAGGTTGTATTGGGCACGCTCGCGATCACCAAAGCTGTGGCGGACAGCCAAACCGCAGAGAAAAACCTACTCTTCATGCCGGGAACGCTGGTATCAGGTATCGAGGCAGCCGATCCGATGATCGCCGCGAGGTCGGCGGCATATACCATTTCCGCATCCCGTCGAACCCAGGCGCATTAACGCGGGAGGGGCATCGCCGGTTATGCCACTTGAGTTCTAACTCCAAGTGCAACACTTCAAATGAGCCGACTGGGTCAAGTCTTGTAATTATACATTTGAGGAGAATGAGAAGCCTGAGGTTCAGGTCTTGCGATCCAACATTTCGCGGCGCGTGGCGGGAAACTGGCCTGTCTCCCCTCACACTAGGCGCTCCAACACAACCGTCGTCGTTCGCTCCCCGATGAAGGCATGGACCAGGCCGACAATGAGCGCGTAGAATGATTTTGCTCGCGTTGCCCCGATGGAACCGTTGAATCTTCTCTGAACAGCTCGCAAATGATGGAAGGGAAGAACACCATGTCACAGAAATTCGCAGAAAAAGTCGCGCTCGTCACCGGCGGTAATAGTGGGATTGGTCTGGCAACAGCGCTCGCGTTTGCGAAAGAAGGCGCGCGCGTCGTCTTGACGGGACGCGATCAGACCACCCTGGACAAGGCGGCAGCACAGCTCGGCAAGAATGTCATCGCTGTGCAGAGCGATGCCGGGAATGCCGCCGATGGGATCAAGCTCGCCGCGGTGCTTCAACAGCAGGGCGTGATGCTCGACGCTGTCTTTATCAATGCAGGGGTGGCCAAGCTTGCTCCGTTCGAAGCGGTTGGGGAAGAGATGTGGGACGCGACCTTCAACACCAATCTGAAAGGTCCATATTTCTTGATCAAGGCGCTGCTACCACGCCTGAACACTGGAGCTGCCATCGTGCTCAATGGCTCGATCAATGCACACATCGGCATGCCTAATACGAGCGTGTATGCCGCGAGCAAAGCCGCGTTGATCTCGCTGGCGAAGACTCTGTCGTCCGAATTGTTGAGCAGAGGCATCCGTGTCAATGTGGTCAGCCCTGGCCCTATCACGACATCTCTATTAAGCCGTCTGGGCCTCCCTACGGAGCAGCTTTCCGAAGTCGCGGCAGGCATCCAAGCCCAGATCCCCCTAAAGCGGTTCGGGACTCCCGAAGAGATCGCGAGCGCTGTCCTGTATTTGGCCTCTGCAGAGTCGGCGTTCATCATCGGCACCGAGCTGGTAGCCGACGGTGGTATGAGCCAGCTCTGATTTTCCAGAGTCACATTTCAAAGCTCACGGGAGCATGCAGCCGAGGAAACGAAAGGCGTCAGGCTCCATTTCGCGGCGCGTGGCGGGGATCTGGTTCCTCTGGTTTCTTCGGTCTGTCTCATGTGTTTGGTTCGACGAACGAGAGAGACAAGCCAGACCCGCACATCAGTTAGACTGCCTCTGAATCGCCCCTCCCTTCACACACGATGGACCAGGCCTATCTGAAAAAGTAGAATGTCTTTGTGCTGTCGTCCATTGCGGGAGAGCGATGAGCGCCAAGCGCTAGACAAACATGCTCGAAGCCATTCAAGAGTTAAAGAAAAGAGGGTTCACAGCAAACTTCGAGTTTCTCAATCAGGAGTTCCTGGATGTGGACAGCGGAAGAACCTTCAAGGGCGACGAACTGACAATCGTGGAACACTACCGATTCGAGGGAGCATGTGATCCGGATGACATGTCTGTTGTCTATGCCATAGAGAGTACCGATGGACCCAGAGGGATCATTGCTGATGCCTTCGGTGTCTATGCCAATCCAGACCTCGGCGGTTTTCTGGAGAAAGTGAACATTCGAGAGGTTATTTAAAGGCACCGCACAAGGAAATGTCCCCTGACACTTTTTTCTATCCGCCGAGCGTTACATAACCCGCTCAAAGGAGTTATACGATGACGATCGCCTCAGATCTCTTGCAACGACATTTCCAAACGCTCGTGAATTACAATAGGGAATGGCAGACGCTGATCGCGGATGACATCTTATGGGAACTTGCCTACGCGCCTGCCATCGGCCATCCGGCACGGCTATCTGGACGCGAGGAGGTGGTGCGGCACGTAACCTGGTTCCTGGGGGCGGTGAAGGATTTCCGTTTCTTCGACCTCAAGGTGTATCCCTTCGCCGATCCGGAAGGGGCAGTTGCCGAAGTCAAAGCGGAGGGGCTCATCAAGCCGACAGGGCGTATCTATCACCAGGATTATGTGCTGTTTCTGCGTGCTTCAGGCGGCAAGATCGCGTTCCTGCGAGAATACTTTGATCCTGTGCGTGCGGCCAAGGCGCTGGACACGCCGATTCTTGGTCTCGAATCTTGAGCACAAGCAGCGACGGGCCGGATAACCAATAAGGCTTCAACGGTACTTGAAGAAGAAAAAGGTGTCAGGAACCATTTCGCGGCGCGTGGCGGTCCGGCACCTTCCTCCCCCACCCTCTCAACCTTACACAGCGATAGATCAGGCCGATCTGATAAAGTAGAAGGTCCTCGTTTGCTCACGTTCCGGCTAGATTCGAGATTGGTTTATACATCACATCGGTGCGCAGCACATACTTTTTTCCGCTATGCACGACAGCACCCTCGTGCCAGATGGAATGTAAAAAGACGAGTGCCATCCCTTCCTTCGGCTGGACAGATAGGTATGGGCGTTGTTGTAGGAATGCCTGCTCCATGTCCCCGAAGAACCGCGTCTCCCCGCCCGTCATCCCCTCGTTCAGATAGATCATGAAAGTCATTTGACTCTCCTCCCAGCTCTCCATTCGTACATACGACCCGTCTCGATGAGGCTTTAAGGTCTGCCCGGGTCAATAACGGTAAAAACGCCACCGTTCGTTGAACCCGAGAAGACCATACCCTTCAATGACAGCTGGTAACAATGGTTCAGCGCGGTGGAACAGATCCGTGGCTAGCGACCGGTCATCAACCAGCACACGCTCGTTGTTGCGGACCTGTTCGATGACGACGTCGGCTACCGTGCCCGGTTCGTAGGCAAGATCCTCACTGCGCCGGATCAGCGCAGTGCATTCTTCGCGTGAGAGGAAGTCATGAATCACCAGCACCTTATCTGGATCCAGAACCACTTTGTTCATAACAGCATCCTTTCGACCTCCGTAACAAAACACCGAGCCCACCTTAAGTCAAGGGTGCAAGAAAAAGGTGCCAGGAAGCATTTCGCGGCGCGTGGCGTATTTCATTTGAAGTGGCTGACACCAGCTCTCCAGGTTGGTATACTTGCGAGCAAGGTGATATATGAGCAAAGTCGAAGTGATCGAACAGCAGATTGAGAAGCTTTCTCCCGCAGAACTTACGGCGTTCCGTTCCTGGTACGCTGCGTTCGACGCCGAGGCTTGGGACCGCCAGTTCGAGGCCGATGTCCAGGCTGGCAAACTTGATGCGTTGGCTGACAAGGCGCTACGTGGCCACACCTCCGGTCAGTCCACGAAGCTTTGATTCATCATCCATCTCACCCGCCCACTACCCCGGCGCGCCGAGACGCGCCGATTTCCCAAGCCCAGCTTTTGGTCCTGCTTCAACACCCTCTCCACTCCCATCCGTGAACCAGCCAACAAAGCCTTTGCACTCCTGAAATCAAACCCTAAACACCCATCTTTGCATTTCAAGAAAGTGGGGCGTTACTACTCAGCTCGTGTGAGCCTCAACTATCGGACGCTGGGGGGTTGAAGCCACGGACGGAATCGTGTGGTTCTGGATTGGCACACATGCAGACTACGACAAGTTAATTGGCTAGCCCATTTCCCGGCGCTTGGCGGTCCGGCGCCTTTCCGACTCTCCCCTCCTCCAAACCTCAGGGAATTCTTACTTCCTTTCCGAAGTGATGGATACGCTTCAGAGTTTGCCGTATACTTGCCGCGGCGAAGATCGACGGAAC
>DATHTZ010000655.1:0-2594 GCA_035462675.1 Nitrospiraceae bacterium
TGGACTTCCTGGAAGGAGGCATTGAACGCCTGTGCCAGGTTCGGCAAAGCGACATTGGCGATGCTGGTGCCGAGCGAGGACAGCAACATGGATAGCGAAAGACAGGCGAGCGCCCACTGAACCGAAGGTGTCCGTTCTGCACTTCCAGCTACTGCCTCATCTCGTCCTGGAATGATTGACTTCAACATGAACTCCTTTTTCTGGCGACTCCCGAAATGGTGCCGTCAGAAGCTTAGTCCTTTTCCTGACATAGCGGAAGGCGCACCATTTGCACTTTACTCGTGCGTTTGACGCCACATCACCATCAAACTGTGCTAAGGTCGGTCCATGTCGACCCCAGATTTCAACTTGCTTGTCACTCTTGATGCGGTGCTCGTGGAGGGGAGTGTTGCGCGCGCAGCCCAACGGTTGCGGCTGAGCCCGTCGGCGATGAGCCGGGCGCTGGCGCGATTGCGTAAGACAACGGGCGATCCGCTGTTGGTCAGGGCCGGGCGCGGTCTCGTTCCCACGCCCCGAGCGCTCGAACTCCGCGAGCGGGTCAGTCAGCTCGTGCAGGACGGAGAAGCGGTTCTACGCCCTGCCAAGAAGCCCAACCTCAAACAGCTAGTGCGAACGTTCACGCTGCGGACCAGAGAAGGCTTTGTGGAGAATTTCGGACCGGACCTCATTGCTCGTGTTAGTAAGGAAGCTCCCGGCGTGCGGCTGCGCTTCGTGCAGAAGCCAAACAAAGACAGCGCGTCACTTCGGGACGGCACCGTCGATCTGGAAACTGGCGTTGTGGTGGAGACGACTGGTCCGGAGGTGCGTGCGCAGGCATTGTTCCAAGACCGTTTCATTGGTGTCGTGCGAATGGGGCACTCGCTGAGCCATGGCAAGATCACTCCCTCCCGCTATGCGAGAGGCAGGCACATCTGCGTCTCGCGGCGGGGTCTCGACAAGGGACCGATTGATGAAGCCTTAAAACCGTTTGGGCTGGAACGAGAGATCGTCACAATCGTCGGTGGCTTTTCGACCGCACTGGCTCTAGCTCGGGCCTCCGACCTGATCGCCAGTGTTCCCGAACGACACACCGGAAACCTGCGCGTTGGAATGCATAGTTTTCCCCTTCCAGTCCCCACGCTGGAGGTCACGATTTCATTGCTCTGGCACCCGCGGCTGGATGCCGATCCAGCGCATCGCTGGTTGCGCGGCCTTTTTCTGGATACCTGCGCGGCGATCCGCTGAAGGGGTCAGTCTCCCGCAGTCAGAGTGCTATAGCGTAGACATAGTGCTCATCATCGTTGGACGGAGGGGGAAGGGAAAGGGGACAGGAGCGGAATGTAAACGCACGATGTGGGAGCCTTGCGTGTGGGATGGCGATTCAGAGGCACTCTAGCTGGTTTATTTCGTTCTCTGAACCGGACAAGCCGAAGAAACCAAATAGGCCAGACAGATCTATCACGCGCGCAGTGTGAATGAGATGGGTACCACGTCGGTGTATGCCCATGCGTTCTATAAACCGCGTTATTCAGGAAACTCTGTTGGAGCTGCCATTTGCCATCCCTCCCCATTGAGCGCCCGCATATATTCCACGAGGTCTTTCTTCTCCTGAACGGTCAATTCTAGTGGAATGATGAGGTTTGACAGATGCGGGTTCGTGATGCCCCCTTGATCATAGAAGTTGATAACCTCCTCGAGAGTCGCGAAGCGACCGTCGTGCATGTAGGGCGCCGTTCTGGCAATATCTCGCAGGGTCGGGGTCTTGAACCCGCCGACGGTGCCGGGATGTTTCTCGACACTATATCTCCCAAGGTCGGCGCTGTTTGTGTCCCAATCGATGCCGAGATTGTGGAATTCTTCGTCAGCGAAATTGAATCCCGAGTGGCAGCGCGTACATCGACCCTTACCCTGAAAGATTGCCAGGCCTCGCTTGGCCGACTCTGAAATGGCATTCTCCTCACCGCCCATATCGAATCGGTCAGCCGGGCTGTTAGCGGACAGGATCGTCCTCTCAAACGATGCGATCGACTTGGCCACCCCATCGATGGTCACATCGGTGCAGAATACCTGCTGAAACCGATCTCGATATCCTTTGATCGCATTAAGCTTCGCCACTTCGGCATCCAGGGACGGCATCCCCATTCGTACAGCTTTGGTGAGGGGGTTTTTCGCCTGTTCTTCCAGTGTGGGCATCTTGCCGTGCCATAGTTGGGCGCGACCGTAGAGGCGGTTGATGATGGTCATGCTGTTGCGAGAGGAAAGTTGATTGCTAATTCCCATTGAGAGCTTCGTGCCGTCAGTCCAGGCCAGCTCCGGTTTATGGCAATTCGCGCAGGAAATCGTGTTATCACGTGAGAGGCGTGGATCGAAGAACAACAGCTTGCCAAGTTCCACCTTTTCGACCGTCAAAGGATTGTCCTTCGGAACATACTGCTTGATCTCATCCTCCAGACCAAACGGAACTTTCAACTGATACGGAGTGCTGACAGCTTTACACGACGTATCCGCTTGTGCGCTCTCAGCCAAGGCCCCCGTAGCTCCGGAAAGAGAAAGTGCCGGCACCAGCACGAGTCCCAAGACCAAAAGTTCTCCACACGGCAAATGATTGGCGAGGA
>DATHTZ010000656.1:0-9343 GCA_035462675.1 Nitrospiraceae bacterium
GGAGGAGCCGATTTGAGCGAGTCGATTCGGCACCGTGGTCTGCGCACTCGGTCGCCGCAAGACAATCTGTAGTGAGGCGAGTCGCAACCTGGCATCGGTTTCCCTCAGTTGATAGTGGAAGGGGCCCCAGTCCGGCTCGAAGGGGTCGGGGCTGACGAGGCTCTCCAGGATGCCTCGGCGCGAGGTGCCCTCAAGTTCGTGAAGTGTCGGTAAGGTGCTCTGTCTTGATTCCGTCGCATGGATCATCGCGTCGTAGTAAAGTGCATACGTTTCCCAGGTCTCTCGCGACTGCAGCTGGATTCCAAGGAACGAGCGTCCGTGAGGATGTGTAATCTGACGAAAGGCCTGTTTAGGAAGATGGGCAGTACTCGTCAACCACTGTTGGTGTGCATTGAGAGATTCGGTCTGCCCTTCTGTGGCGCGTTCATCTGTGCTCTTGCCATGGACTCCGAGTGTGAATTGATGCTGAAGCGGCCAGCGGAGCGATGATTCAGCTGAAGTGAGTGGAGAGGCCATGTCGGGGATCATCGCCAACACGGTTTGGTTGATGGCGGGTTGCGACAACAACGTCGAGAGCAGGCGGAGATCGTCAGTGATCACGATTTGGGCCATGACTTTGGTGGTGATGGTCGTTGCGTCTCGAAGTATGTTTCGCCACGTGTGCAGGTCTGTCTTGAGTCGCTGCATGCCCAGGGCCGTCTGGCGAGAAAATCCGTCAGCGACATAGAGACGGTGGCCAACGAAAATTTCCACAAAGCGGGGTATGGCTTGGTGCCCGAATCCCATATCCTCGAAGGGCATCGCGAGCCAGCGCTCGTACCGTGTCAATACGGTGCGATCGCGACCGGTTATAGTCTGAAGCTGTGCGCGGATGCTCCGGAATTCACTCGCTGGATTCTCGGAGCTCCAGGAAGGAAGGATCTGTTCCATCGGGAGCTGAATCCGCAGTTCCGAGCGCCCCGACTTGTCGTAGTTGAAATTGCTAGCGTCTGGATCAGCGGTGGTTTCCAGCCATATCTCATGGCCTACCTTGGCTGGATCCAGAGAAGCGGCTGCAGCAAAGCCGAGGAGATAGAAGTAACCATTTTCATAAGGGGCGACGAGACGGTGCTGCGGTTGCTCTAGGAGTCGGGTGAAGGTCGCGCCAGAAGGTTGCCCCTTAGAGGTCCAGATGAGGCTCGATAGCACTAAGAAAACCCAGAGGATGGCGATACCAATGATCAGGTGTTTCATAGTGATGTACGGAGAGGTCGTATGTTGAACAGAAGATTCATCTGATCTTGTAATCTATTCGTGAGAGCCATCTACTATGGTGAGCAAAGCCTATGCCGGGAGGTGTCCTGAAAAACCTCGGTCTTTCGCTCTGTTTACCGATGGGTGTGAAGGCCCATCGGTCAGAATATGAGCAGGGAGAGCGCCTACGGACATTAATGAACTTGACAACCCTCTTCCCTGTCTCCTAGAGTGCCCAACACATTATGACTCCTGGTAAGGGAAGAGGGTGCAAGTCCCTCGCGGTCCCGCCGCTGTAAATGGGGACGAAACCCGTGAATGCCACTGTCTTGAAGCGTGCAAGGTGAAACGTAACACGTAAGGGAAGTCGTCAATCCTTTTACGTCTCACGTTTTACGATATACGCTTAAGATGGGAAGGCACGGGGAGTAGGGTGAGCCATGAGCCAGAAGACCTGCCGGGAGAGTAGACCGACGTTCCCTCGTGGGCTGGGGAATTGGCGAGGATGAATTGCGGGTGTAATCCTCAGGGTCTGTCGAGGCCTTGAGGATTTTTTTATTTGAACTCCACGCGGCATAGTCGATGGTGGGCGGGGCTGCTGATCGGAGCAGTTGTGCTCATTGTCACCACAGCAACTCTTGCGAATACAGACGATGAGAAGTCAGGCATGAAACGTCGGCAGCAAGGTATTCTCACCGGCATGCCGTTCATGACGCACGTCTCTGCGCGCGCCTATGTCGATGATGCCGGTCGGCGGATGTATTTCGCCAAACCTCCAGCCAGGATCGTCTCGCTAGCGCCCAGCATTACTGAAATGCTATTTGCGATGGAGGCGGGAGAGCAGCTCGTCGGTGTCACAGACTTTTGCGATTATCCGCCTGAAGCCTTAAAGAAGCCGAAGGTGGGCTACTCAAATCCGAACTTGGAATCGTTGGTGGCACTCCAGCCTGATCTGGTCGTCGCGCCCAACGATTTTCTCAAGCCTGATGTCATCGTCAGACTTGAGCAGCTGAACATTCCTGTATTTATCTTGGCCGACAAGAACGTCGAGGGCATCTTTGTCCACATCCAAACGCTCGGACGTATTGTGGGGCGATCGCCGAAAGCTGATACGGTCGCGATGCAGCTTCGACAGCAGGTAGCTGCGATCCAACGGCGTATCCAAGGTACGACTCCGGTTCGCGTGCTCTACGTATTGAACAGCCAACCCTTAATCACCGTCGGTCCCGGGAGTTTTATCGATCAGCTAATTGGAATGGCTGGAGGGATCAACATCGCCGCGAAGAGCGCGGCCCCGTATCCACGACTTAGCCTGGAGGCCGTGCTCCAAGAGGACCCTGAAGTTCTGGTATTTCCTGTCGGCAAGGCAGAAGGCATCTCCGAGAGTGAACAGCAGGCTTGGCTTCAATGGTCGACGATGACGGCGGTAAAACAAGGTCGGCTTCACCAGATCTCCGCCGATTGGCTCAACCGGCCTGGTCCGCGAATTGCCCAGGGGCTTGAGTCACTCGCGGTAATTTTACATCCGGATAGTATCACGAGCAGTCAGGTTGGGCGATAAGCTCAAGGCATATGGCAGATCTTGTTTCATCATGGGCACAGGCTGGCCCGGTGTTGACCGTTCATCGGTGGGTGGCGGTGATCGGTGGACTGTTGCTGGCCTGCGTGGCAGTGCTGGTGCTCTGCTTGCAGTTCGGTGCGACCTCGGTCGACATACGCAGTGTCGCCACAGCGATCATGCACATGTTTCCCGGAGACCTGGCTGCTTCAACACGCCTCGAGACATCCGAGATTATTATGGTTCAGATTCGGTTTCCCCGCGTGCTCATGGGTTTTCTTGTGGGGGCAAGTTTAGCGGCGGTTGGTGTGACACTTCAAGCATTGCTGAGAAATCCCTTAGCCGATCCCTATGTGTTGGGTGTGTCGAGCGGGTCTGCTCTGGGCGTCTCACTGGCGATCCTGTTTGGAATCGGCTCCACTTTTCTGCTCTTGCCTGCACTACCGCTCTTTGGATTTGCTGGAGGACTGTTAGCACTTCTGTTGATCTATCGATTGGCGCAGTCAAAAGGCCGGTTGCCGATTCATAGTTTGCTGCTAGCGGGCGTGATTCTGAATGCCGTCCTGACGGCCTTTATCATGTTCATCACCTCGATCATGGAACCCAATCGTTCAGCGGGATTGATGGCATGGTTAATGGGGTCGCTCACCGCGCCTGGCTATCCAGCCCTGGCCGTATTTGCTGTCTATGCCGTGCTTGTCCTTGCGGTCCTCATGCGCAAGGCGCAGCTGTTAAACGTACTTACGTTGGGCGAAGAAACGGCTCGCTCATTGGGCGTGGAGACCGAAGGGGTCAAGAAACAGCTTTTTGCCCTGACGGCATTGCTGACTGGCGCCATCGTGTCGGTGAGCGGCATGATCGGGTTCGTAGGGATGGTCGTTCCGCACGCTGTGCGGCTGCTCATTGGATCGGACCATCGATTATTGCTTCCCGCATCGGCGTTAGTCGGAGGCATGTTTCTCGCCCTAGCCGATACGATGGCCCGGACGGTCTTAGCCCCGGCAGAAATACCGGTCGGAATCGTGACAGCGCTCGCCGGCGGACCGTTCTTCCTCTATCTCCTCCTGTGGAGAAAAGATCGGATGTTCTGACATGACGACCGAAACAACCGAAGCAATGCGTTCCTGGTTGCCTGTAGGCTGTCATGCCGTCGAGGTCGAGAGCCTGTCGTTTCGATATCGTACGACAGAAGGACAAGGGAGAATGTGGACATTGGACCATCTCTCATTCCATGTCGATGCCGGAGAAATTCTGGGGATTGTGGGGCCGAACGGGTCCGGGAAGTCGTCGCTGTTGAAAATTCTTTCCGGCCTTTTGCCCGCAGGCGAAGGCGATGTTCGGCTGGGCGGCATCTCGCTTGGGAAACGAAGTCAGACGGATATCGCGCGTGTGGTCGCAGTCGTGCCTCAGGAATACACACAAGTGTTCCCATTTACTGTGGCCGAGACCGTGTTGATGGGACGGTTCCCCCATCGGACTTCGCGCTGGTGGAGCATGGGAATCGGAGATGAGACCGCGAACGATCTCGCCTGTGCGCACCAATCTATGGTCGATACCGATGTGCTGTCACTTGCCGATCGACTAGTGTCCGATTTATCCGGAGGAGAGCGGCAACGTGTCATGATCGCGAGAGCATTGGCTCAAGAGCCGAAGATTCTGCTCCTTGACGAACCGACGGCGTTTCTCGACATCAATCACCAGATTGATATTTGTTCGCTTGTTGCCCGGCTTGGGACGGAACGAGAATTGACGGTCGTCTTGGTGTCGCACGATCTGAATGTCGCGAGTCAATATTGCGACCGGGTATTGATGCTCAAGGAAGGTGGACTTTGCCGTATCGGCTCGCCGGAGGAAACCATTCGTCCCGATGTCCTTCGGATGGTCTACGGATGTGACGTAGTCGTCGATGCCCATCCCCAGACGGGCAGGCCACGCGTGACGATGCCGATGGGATTCGCTCGGAAGTAGAAGAAGACTTCGCAGGAGGCTCAAAAAGGCCGTTCAGCAAGGCCACAGTGAGCGAAGAGGGGAGGCGTACGCTTCGGTACGTTGAGCCTGTGAGCGATGCGAGAACGCTGCTGGCGGACTTTTTCAGCATTCTGCTAAAGACAGCCAAGGTCCTGTCCCCGATCCGGCTGTTGTGTACATGGGGGACGGCCAATTTATTTAGGAAAGGGCGTTTTGGAGAAACGACGCGGGTGACGGGGAAGATGGTGCAAGTCCATCACGGTGCCGCCACTGTAAGCGGGGAGTAACTCTGCATTATGCCACTGTGCGCCTCGGCGCATGGGAAGGCGCAGAGACGCGACGATCCGCAAGTCAGGAGACCCATCCCGCAGTTGATTCGACTCAACCCTTCGAGCACAAGGGAGGTTCGTCATGCCGGTGTTTGTCGTTCGTTGGTTGGTATGTATCTGCGTGCTCATCTGGTTGCTTCCTTCTCATCATGCTGCTGCGCAAGAGGTTGCATTGGCTGACCAAACCGATGTCATCGAGACTCGAGAGGTCGTGGTCAGCGCAACAAAGACTCCGATCCCAGTCGCCCAAGTGACCAGCGCGGTCGAGGTCATTACCGGAGAAGAACTTGAGAGGAAGAAAATTAAGACCGTTATTGATGCGTTGCGCCTTGCGGAGGGCCTGTTTGCCACGTCAAGCGGTGGTCCTGGCACGGAGGCCTCTGTGAAAATGCGCGGAGCTGCTGCCAAACATACCATGGTGTTGATCGATGGGGTAATCGTGAACAGTCCGACGACCGGTGTCTATGACTTTGCAAATCTGACGACGGAGAATATCGACCGCATCGAAATCGTTCGCGGGGCTCAGAGCATGCTGTATGGGTCGGATGCCATGGGCGGAGTCATCAACATCTTTACCAGGAGAGGAGTTGATAGGTTCACGTCAAGTGCCTTCGTTGAGTATGGTTCCTTTGCCTCGATCCGTGAGGGTGTCCAGGCATCCGGTGCCAAGGGACCTTTCGATATTTCTGCCTCGCTATCTCGCTGGGACACCAGCAGCTTTTCCGCGATCAATTATCGTCGCGGAGCATACGAGCGAGACGGATTTCATAACTGGCAAGCCTCAGGAAAGCTCGGCATCTCATTGCCGAAGGACGGGCGCTTGGAGTTCAATCTTCGCTGGTATAACTCGGATCTCAACTTCGACGGATTTGCAGATAGCGGTGCGCCGGCCGACGTGTTTGGTGCTAAACAGACAACCCGGAATCTGATTCTCAGCGCTACCTACGACCAGCCCATTACGTCGTGGTGGAACCAAAAACTCACGTTGGCCCAGGCGAATGAACAATCAATCAGCAACAGCGGAACTGCCGGGTACAATCTCAACACAGGGCAGAACATCATCGCCAGCCCTACTTCCTGTTTTCCTAATTTCGATACCTGCTTCACCCCATTTTCGAGCAATCTAGACGTCCTCAATCAGCGACTGGAGTGGCAGCACAATTTTCAAGTGAGGAAGGAGCTTCTTCTCACGGCCGGTTATCAATTTCGTCAAGAGCAAGGCGATGCATCGGGATTTTTTGGCGCTGCGTCGCCCAACAAGCTGATCACGTCGAATGCCGGGTTTGCTCAGGCGCAAGTCAACCTCTTCGATCGCCTGTTGTTTACGGGCGGGGTTCGCCAGGATAGTTATAATGTCTTCGGAGATGCGACCACGTATCGCCTGACGGGCGGTTACCTGCACAAAGAAACCGGTACGAAGATTCGTGCGAGCTACGGGACTGGCTTCAAGGCTCCCACCCTGAACGATCTCTTCTTTCAAGGGTTCGGGAACCCGAATCTCCAGCCGGAAAAAAGCAAGAGTGCGGATGTGGGAGTCGATCAGAGCTTGTTTCAGGACAAGCTGAAACTGAGTGCCGGGTATTTTTGGAACCATTTTGATAATTTGATCACGTTTCTGTCGGTTCCCAGTCCCAATTGCCCGGCCTCCTCTTTCGGCTTCTGTCCCATCAATATCGCATCGGCCAAGACGGAAGGCTGGGAATTAAGTTTCAAATATGAACTCATGAAAGGGCTCGATTTTCGGGGGCAATACACCATGACGGTGACACGAGCGTATGGGGTGCCAGGTCGTCCAGAAAACACTAGGCTTCCGCGTTGGCCCTACGATCAGGCGACTCTTGGCGTGACCTATCAGCCGATCGACCCTGTCCGAATCAATGTGGATTACCGATTCGTGGGGGCGCGCAACAATAATGTGGATAATACGCCGAGCCAACGACAAGGGTCCTTTGGGGTCATCAATGTTTCAGCGACCTATGATGTCACGAAGAATTGGCAGGCCTTCGGACGGGTCGATAATCTCTTGAACGAAAAATATGAGGAAATCCTCTACTTTGGCACACCGATTCGGTCGGTGTATGGCGGCGTGAAGTTCACATACTAAGGCATGCATGAGGAAGATGAGATTCCCACGATTGGTCATCGCGGGTACACACAGTGGAGTCGGCAAGACCACGGTGACTTTGGCACTCTTGGCGGCCCTGAAAGTTCGGGGCCGCCAGGTCCAGCCTTTTAAGGCAGGGCCAGACTTCATCGATCCGAGTCACCACAGTGCGGTGACCGGGCGTCCATCGCATAATCTGGATGGTTGGATGCTGGAGGAAGTGGTCAATCGTGACATCTTTACGCGGGCTGCTGTCGACGCGGACATTTCCATCATCGAAGGGATGATGGGTCTGTTTGATGGCAGTTCACCGGTGAGTGAGATAGGCAGTACGGCTGAATTAGCGAAGCAACTGGATGCACCGGTGTTTCTCGTCATCGATGGGAGTGCCATGGCCCGCTCCGCCGCGGCCATGGTGTCTGGGTATGCGAAGTTTGATCCGGCGTTACGGGTGGCGGGCGTACTGTTCAATCGGGTCGGTAGCGAAGGGCACTACAAGCTTCTCAAAGAAGCCGTGGAGCGAGAGACCGATGTGGTGGCGGTGGGGTATTTACGACCGGATCAGGCGGTGACGATTTCCGATCGCCATCTCGGACTGGTGACGGCGATGGAGCAGGGGACAGGCGAACTTTACGGTCGGCTCGCGAAGGCAGCAGAAGAAACAGTCGATCTGGATCGAATCGAGGGACTGGCCCGTTCGTCTAGAGAATTGACGGCAATGGTGCTTCAGCCTGTGATGAGAACCCAGGGTCGTACGGTTCGGATCGGTGTCGCGCAGGATCTGGCGTTTTGCTTTTACTATCCAGACAATCTTGAGTTGCTTGAAAGAGAGGGCGCGGAGGTGGTGAAATTTTCGCCCATGAACGATCAAGTATTGCCCGACGTGGATATGCTGTATCTGGGCGGGGGCTATCCAGAGTTGCATGGCCGGCAGTTGTCTGGGAATGTCACCATGAGAACGGCCATCCGGCAATTTGCCGAGCGTGGCGGGACGATCTATGCGGAATGCGGAGGGATGATGTACCTCACGCAATCCATTTGTGACTTTGACGGCACATCGCATGAGATGGTCGGGCTGTTTCCCGCTGAAGCGGTTATGAAGAAGCCATGCTTAACGTTGGGGTATCGGACGCTGGAACTCTCCCAAGATTGCATACTTGGCGCTTCTGGTATCACCGCACGCGGGCATGAGTTCCATTATTCCACGCTGGTTCCGAGAGGATCGCTCGACTATGTCTGTGCACTCCGTGATGCGCGGGAGGAGTCGAAGGGTTCAGATGGGCTCGTTGTGGGTAACACGCTGGCGCTCTATACTCATTTGCATTTTGCTAGCCAGCCGAAGATTGCAAAATCCCTGGTGGCGTCTGGACGTCGGAACTCCCCACGATTGATGTTGGCTCAGAAGGTATGAGATGACGGAGCAGGACGACTACAAGGCCAAGATGGAACGGTTGAAAGCGTCGGTGGATCGGCGTATTGAGGCGGCGCAAGAAGAGAAAGGCCTGTTGATTGTCTATACTGGTGTCGGCAAGGGGAAGACCACGGCCGCGCTAGGTATGGCCTTGCGATGTCTCGGTCACGGGATGAAGGTCGCTGTGGTGCAGTTCATCAAAGGCGCGATCGATACGGCGGAGGAACGGGTGCTCAAGTCTTTCGGCGATCGCGTCACCTTTCTTCGCATGGGCGAAGGGTACACCTGGGAAACCCAAGATCGTGAGCGGGATACGAAGTTTGCCCAACAGGCCTGGGCCGAGGTCTGCGGGTTTTTGCAAAACCCCTCCTATGCGATGGTCATTCTCGACGAATTCAATATTGCCCTCCAGCACAACTATGTTCGACTTGAAGACGTGTTGCCTGTTTTCCGAAGCCGGCCTCCCATGCAGCATGTGGTGATTACCGGTCGAGGCGCAAAAGAAGCGTTGATCGAGGAGGCCGATCTTGTCACGGAGATGAAGCAAATCAAACATCCCTTTCGAAAAGGCGTGAAGGCACAACCGGGGGTAGAGTTTTGAGAGGACCGATGAGCAAGACCTGTGAACACTGCCGTCAGACGTTCGAGTGTGGCGGGTATCAATGCTGGTGTGGGAAGATCGGTATTACCGAACAGCAGATGGACTGGATTGCCGCGCGATTTCAGGATTGTTTATGCCC